>JAZNBJ010000048.1:0-48955 GCA_045586965.1 Candidatus Gastranaerophilaceae bacterium
TGTAACATGATCTGCTTTAGGCGTATTAACAGCCTTTGCTATCATATCTTTTGAACTAAAACTTGCTTCTGCCAAATTAGATTTTACGAAACTTAAATCCAAATTTAAAAAATTTAACAATTTTCACACCTTATTACTACACACTATAGTTATATAAAGTATTTGTTTAAGGAAAAATTGACTAAAAACAAGAATATTGTTAACAAATAGTTACATAATAAAAATATTTTTATGCTACAATTTATTTTGTGGAAAACTATGTTTTTTTGGAGAGTAAAATGCAAGAAGTTTTAGAAAGAAAATCTATTAAAAATATCGATTTTAACTGTGATTTAGGGCAATCCTACGGGATATATAAAAATAATAACGAATTTGAATTATTAGATTATGTTAGCTCTGTTAACGTATCTTGCGGCTTCCATGCCGGAGATCCAGCTACAATAAAAAATGCTTTACTAAAAGCAAAAGAAAAAAATGTTGTAATTGGAGCTCATATTGGTTTCAACGACATTCAAGGTTTTGGATATAGACCTGTAGAACTCAAAGAAGACGAACTTGAAGCTCTTGTTGTATACCAAGTAGGAGCATTAATCTCTTTTGCGAAAGCATATGGTGTAAGCATAGAACATGTTAGACCACACGGCGCTATGTATAAAATGGCAGGAGAAGATTTCACATTCTCTTGTGCATTAGCTAAAGCTATCAAAAAATGTTCTGAATGGCTTGTATATTATGCACCTGTTGGTGATATTACTGCAAAAGTAGCTGATTATACAGGCATTCAAGTTGCTCAAGAATTAACATTAGAAAAAACATATAATGCAGATTTAACGATTGATTATACTAAGGAAGATAATACAAACAATTATGACTTAATCAAACGTTTCCAACATTTATTACATACATCACAAATTCGTAATAACTTGGGTGGTATGAGTTTTGCAGATGTCGATACTATTCACTTCTCAAACAAATACAAAAATTCAATAGAATTAATTCAACAGGCAAGACAGACTTTAGTACCAACTCCTGTTAATTACAACAACGCTAAAATTTCAGGCTGGGTAGATTAATTATGATAAACAACTTCCGCAAAAACGTAAAGGTTTCAAAAGACGTAGGCTGGCTGATTCCTGGATTAAATGTTAAAAGATGGCTATTCCTAATTTTCTTAGGTTCAGTACTTATGGTGCTTAGCCTTTTGATTATTTTTGATATAAGACCAATTTATCAAATAATGGAGTTAATAAGAAAAGCTGCGTTAATTTTACCAACAGAAATTATAGCAATGGTAACATTTACAATTGGCGCAATTATATTTTTTAGCGGATGGAAAAAAACAACTTTATCTATTATGGATATGGACTCTTCTAAAGGCGGAAACTCCTTATTAGAAAGGCTTTATCGCAGAAGCAAACTTAATAAAGGTGCTAAAGTTGTTGCTATTGGTGGCGGAACTGGTCTTTCAATGCTACTTAGAGGAGTAAAAAAATATACAAATAATATTACTGCTGTTGTTACAGTTGGCGACGATGGCGGAAGCTCTGGAAGATTAAGAGAAGATATGGGAATTCTTCCTCCTGGTGATATTAGAAACTGTATCGCAGCCTTAGCGGATGATGATGATTTGATTACTGAATTATTCCAATATCGTTTCAAAACAGGTGAAGGCTTGGAAGGCCATAGTTTTGGAAACCTTTTCTTAACTGCGCTTTGCGCAATTACAGGAAATATGGTTAAAGCTGTTAAAGAATCTTCGAACGTTTTAAACATTCGTGGAGTTGTTTTACCAGCAACATTGGATGATATGAAGCTTGCGGCTGAATTTACTGACGGTACTATTGTTAAAGGTGAGTCAAATATTCCTGAAGCAAAGAAGCAAATTAAAAGATTATTCACAGAACCTGAAGTTTGCCACGCTTTACCAGAAGTGCTAGAAGCAATTGCAAGTGCTGATTTAATAATTTTAGGCCCTGGTAGTTTGTATACAAGCGTTATTCCAAACTTATTAGTTGACGGAATTGTTGATGCAATAATGGCATCTTCTGCTAAAAAGATTTATGTATGCAACATTATGACTCAACCTGGAGAAACTGATAACTATTCAGTTGCTAGCCACTTAAATGCACTTATTACTCATGCTAATGGAAGAAAAATCGTAGATGCAATTTTGGTTAACGATTCTTTGCCTGATAATATTTCAGAAGGTTATGCAAAAACAGGTTCTATTCCGGTAAGATTAGACATGGAAAACCTTGTTCCAACAGGTGTTACTGTTGTTTCTCAAAAACTTATTCAAGAAAACAAACAAGGATTAGTAAGACACTCCTCTAACCGTGTTGCAAGAGCGGTGTATTATTGGTATAAAAAAGCAACAAAAAAATAAAAATTTACCCTCTCTGGTGAGGGAGGGTTGACAAAGCCCAGGAGGGGGCTAAATGAAAAAAACGATAACTACATTTCAAAAACTAAAAGATAATAATGAAAAAATTGCAATGTTAACAGCTTATGATTATTCAACAGCGCAGATTTTAGAAAAGGCTGGAATTGACGCAATTTTGGTTGGTGATTCTTTAGCTATGGTAGCTTTAGGACACGAAAACACTTATAACATAACAATAGAAGAAATGTTAATCTTCATTAAAGCCGTTGCAAGAGGCGCAAAAAACTCTTTTATAATCGGCGATATGCCATTTATGAGCTACAATTTATCTGTTGAACAAGGACTGGAAAACGCTGGGAAAATGATTTCTGCAGGTGCAAATGCTGTTAAATTAGAAGGCTGTAATGAGCATATTTTATCACTAGTAAAACGTTGCACAGAATCAGGAATACCTGTTCTTGCGCATTTAGGCTTAACTCCGCAATTACTAAATGCTTTAGGCGGCTACAAAATTCAAGGCAAAACTGCAGAGCAGGCTGAATATATTTTAGAATGCGCTAAAAAACTTGAAGAAGCAGGTGCGTTTGCCGTTGTATTAGAGCTTGTTCCAAGCGAAAGCGCTGAATACATAACAAATAATTTGAATATTCCAACAATCGGAATTGGCGCTGGTGTTGGCTGTTCTGGACAAATTGTTGTAACAGATGATATTTTAGGCAAGTTTACAGATTTTCAACCTAAGTTTGTGAAAAAATTTGCAAATTTACATGATGCAATTTATGACGGAGTCTTACAATATTCTAAAGATGTGAAAGATAGAATTTTCCCATCTAAAAAAGAGTCTTTTGAATTACAAGAAGAAGAAAGAGAAAAATTAAATGCTATTAAATAAAATAAACGAAGTAAGAGCAGAAATAAAAAAATGGAGAGCAGAAGGTCTAAAAATAGGTTTAGTACCGACGATGGGAGCTTTGCACGAAGGGCATTTAAGTCTTATTAAAAAGGCAAAATCAGAATGTGATAAAGTTGTTGTATCTGTTTTTGTAAACCCGATCCAATTCGGCCCAAGTGAAGATTTTGATAAATACCCAAGAACTCTAGAAGCTGATACAAAGCTTTGTGATAATGAAGGCGTAGATATTGTTTTTGCTCCAAATGCAACAGAAATGTATGACGGGGGAAGATTATCAAATGACACTTTAACTTATGTTTGTCCTCCTTATTTTTACGTAGATAAACTTTGCGGTAAATCACGAGTTGGTCATTTTGACGGAGTTTGCACCGTTGTATTGAAATTATTTAATATTGTGCAACCTGATTGTGCTTATTTTGGTCAAAAAGATGCTCAACAAGTTATTATTATCAAAAAAATGGTGAATGATTTAAACATTCCAATTGAAATAATCAAATGTCCGATTGTTAGAGAAGCTTCTGGATTAGCACTAAGTTCAAGGAACAAATATTTATCAGAAGAAGGAAAAAATGATGCTTTAGTTTTGAGTAAAATTCTTCAAAACATTCAAGCTTGTTTCTTTAAAGGAATAACAAATATTGATGCTTTGAAAGAGACTGCATATTCATTCCTAACTGATAAACATGAGCTTGAATATTTAGAAATTCTTGATGGTGAAACTTTAGAAGATATTGAAAATGCTAACAAAAATTCTATAGCATTAATCGCTTGTAAAGTTGACGGTGTAAGACTTATAGATAACGTTTATTTAGGAGAGAAATAGATGCACAAATTTATGCTTAAATTTTTTGGTTTTTTAAAAAGTTCCGCACAATTTTTGAAAGTTGTAACTATATTCTGCCTATTGTGCCTTATTTTATATTGGATTGAACATTTGGCACATTTTAATTGGGCGTGGCTAAATTTTATAAAACCACTACTTGATGCGTTCTTAGAAGTTGGAAATGCCATATCTGATGGTTCTGTAACACTTTTTGAAGCCGTCTTTGAATATAAATACGGAATTGCGCTTATCTTTTTCTTAACATTATATTTTGTCGCACACGCAATACAAATGGGATTTGAAGGCCTAGAAGAACTTTATAGCGATGGAAGAAGACTAGTTAAAAAAATTCAAGAAAATGCATACAACAAAAGCCTCGAAATGAAAAATACTTTTGAACAAGAACAAATAAAAAATTATCAAATTTATATTGCGGCATATGAAAAGAAAAAACTTTCACATTTGGAAGCTGATGTCGACGTTGAAGCTGAGACAAAAAATTTACACAAATTTTTGATTAGCAAAACTTCTGTTAGTCCTGTTAAATATGGCGAAGGCTATTTGTATACTTTCAATAATTTTAGTCATATCGACAGCATTCTTCAGCACTTTTTTAAAGTTGTTAATTCAAAAGCTCCATTAAACTACGTTATTTGCGTACAAATTTTACCAAAAAATATTACAAACGAATTTGAAAATATGAAAAAATTAATAAACCTCAATTTATTAAACCAAATAACTACTCTAGCTGATACAAATTGGAGATATAAACATAACGAGACTCATAGATATAACTTAATACAATTGGGATTATATAAAAAAGAAAATTCTACTTTTGAAGTTTATGAATTTTCAGAAATGTAGTGCTTAATTGTTATGTTTGCTATAAAATTAAAACGTAAAGGGGAAAAGGAGTATAAAATATGCGATATGATGCAGGCGAAGTAATAACAGCAATGGTGACACCATTCAATGAAAAAAGAGAAGTCGACTATGAAAAGACCGAAGCACTTGCTCATTTGCTTGCAAACACTGGTTCAGACGCAATATTAGTTACAGGCACAACAGGAGAAGCTCCAACTTTAACTTTTGAAGAAGAATGTGAAATTCTTTGTAGTGTAAGACGTGCAGTCAACAAAGAAGCAAAAGTTATTATGGGAACTGGCTCAAACTCTACTGAAACTGCAATTAAAACTGCAAAAATGGCAGAAAAAGAAGGTGCTGATGCAATTCTTTCAGTGGTTCCTTACTATAACAAACCATCACAATCTGGAATGATTGAGCATTTCTCAGCAGTGGCAGAAGCAGTTAATCTTCCTATTATTTTATACAACATCCCTTCTCGCACAGGTGTTAATATGGAACCTGAAACTGTAAAAACTCTTGCAAGAAAATACGAACACATTGTTGGTTTAAAACAAAGTTACGGTAATATGGATGCTGTTACAGAGTTAAAATCTATTTGTCCTACCGATTTTGCAATCTACTCAGGTGACGATAGCCTTACACTTCCAATGTTGGCACTTGGTGCTCACGGAGTTATTTCTGTTGCTTCACACTTATTTGGCAAAGAAATAAAATCTATGATTAGAAACTTTAAGACAGGGGATGCAATGACAGCTAAAAACATGCACTTGAAACTATATCCAATCTTCAAAAAATTGTTTATGGCTCCAAATCCAGTTCCTGTAAAAGCAGCTTTAGCGTACAAAGAAATCATTGACGATTACGTCAGACGTCCTCTTGTAGAATTAACAAAAGCTGAAAAAGCGGACTTGATTTTCACATTAGATTCAATCTAACTTAGTGACTAAGTTAAAAATGACCAAGTGACGAAGATTATTAAAAGTTTTTAAACTATAATTAAAATTATAAAAAGGGGTATATAAAATGAAAAACAAATTAATCATGTTTTGGGCAATTGCACTAATCGTTATTGCTTCTTTAGCTACGATTATATTCAAGCCTACAAAACTCGGACTTGATTTGGTTGGCGGTTCAAGATTAGTTCTTGAAGCTCAACCTTTAAACAATGCCCAAGTCACACCAGATATGATGGACAGTTTAAAATTTGCAATTGAAAACCGTGTAAACAAACTAGGTGTTTCAGAAACTGTCGTACAACGTTCTGGAGAAAAAAGACTTGTTGTAGAAATTCCAAATATTTCTGACTTAAACCAAGCAAAAGCATATCTTGGTGAAACTGCTGAATTAGATTTCAGAGTTCCAGGGCAGTTGCCAGATGGCACAGAAATTTGGGTACCAACTGATCTTTCTGGTAAAGATCTTGAAAAAGCAAATTTAACAACCAACTCTCAAAATGGCCAATGGGTTGTTGGACTAGATTTCAATGATGAAGGTACAAAGAAATTTGCAGATATAACAAAAAAAATGGTTGGCAAAGAAATGGCAATTTTCTTTAACGGAGAACTTCAATCTTCACCAGTTATTAGAGAAGCTATTACTACAGGTAGTGCAGTAATATCTGGTGGTAGCAATGGTTTTGCATATGATGAAGCAAAGAAGATGGTTGATTTATTGAATGCAGGTGCATTACCTGTACCAGCAAAAATTATTGAAGAAAATACAGTAGGGCCTACTCTTGGCGCAGATAGTATTGATAAATCAAAATTTGCAGGTATATTAGGTTTAACTTTCGTAATGATATTTATGATTGCTTATTATAGAGCCCCAGGTGTTATCGCAAATATCGCTCTTATTATCTACGGCCTAATTTTATTTGCACTATTTAAAATAATTCCTGTAACCCTCACGTTAGCAGGTATTGCAGGTTTTATCCTTTCAATTGGTATGGCAGTCGATGCTAATATTCTAATTTTTGAAAGAACTAAAGAAGAATTAAAAGCTGGCAGAACCTTATTTACAGCTATTAATTCTGGTTTCGACAGAGCTTGGACTAGTATCCTAGACTCAAACATGACTACTATTATTACTTGCATAATCCTATATTGTTGTGGAACAAGTATCGTAAAAGGTTTTGCATTAACACTTGCATTAGGTGTGATTGTTTCAATGTTTACTGCTATTAACGTTACTAAAAACTTTATGCATTTAATCTTTGGCACTGGTTCTCTTAAAAAACCTGCTCTATTTGGTTTAAGAGCAGATGAAATTGGAGAAGGATTCCAAGTTGTTGAAACTAAACGTGAAAAAGCAAAATTTGGTATATTGGATTAATGAAAGGGTTAAAACAATGAAACTTGATATAGTAAAACATAAATTTATATATCTAACTATTTCAGCACTACTCTTACTTCCTGGAATTGCTGCAATGGTTTACTCAATGGTTAATTACGATACTCATACACCAGTAAAAGTTGGTATCGACTACACTGGCGGAACAACGCTTCAATATGGTGTTAAAGAAGATATTTCAAACGACAAACTTTCTTCTGTGCGTTCAAATTTAGAAGCTAATGGCATTGATAAAACTGTTCTTCAGATAATTAATGTCAACTCAAAAGAAAACACTGATTTAAAAGCAATTCTTTCTATTAGAACAAAATTTATTGATGAAGAGTCTAACGATTTAGAAAAAATCACAAATGTTGTTAATTCTGAATTTAGCGAGCCACAACTTGTACAAGTTGCATCAGTTGGTCCAACTTTGGGGGCTGAATTGTTCAAAAACTCATTGATTGCTTTATCTTTAGCATTATTGGGTATTGTCGCATACCTGACATTTAGATTTCAATTTGATTATGCACTTGCTGCAATTTTAGGCTTGGTACACGATACAGTATTTGTAGTTGGTATTTTCTCAATTCTAGGGTTGTTTTATGGGGTTCAAATAGATGCTTTATTTGTAACAGCACTACTTACTGTAATCGGTTTTTCTGTTCACGATACAATCGTTGTATTTGACCGTGTTAGAGAAAACTTAAAATATTATTCTAAAAAAATGTCCTTTGGTGAAATAATGAACGCAAGTATTAATCAGACGCTAACAAGAAGTATCAATACTTCTTTAACAACATTGATTACACTTGCTGCACTTTATTTCTTTGGTGGTGTTACAACTAAAGATTTTGTACTTGCAATGATTTTAGGTATCGCAATCGGTACTTATTCAAGTATATTCTTCTGCTCATCATTAATTGAAATTTGGGAAGATAAAAAAGTAAATGCTTAATTAATACAAACAAAAAGAAGCGCCCAATAAATTGGGCGCTTCTTTTTTATAATAAAAATTAGTCAGAAAATGTTTTAAACACTTTTTCAACACTATCTTGAATAACTTTTTTAACGGCATCTAATTCAGTTGCTAGAGCTTTTTGCTCAGTATCAAGTTGTTTTAATCTTAGCTCAAGAGTTCTGTCTTCTTTTTGAATTATTGAAGTTTTCGCATTGATATCAGCAATTGTTTTTTCATATTCGTGAATTTTATAATTATATTCATTCATTGCATCTTGATAAGCTTCTTCATTTGTCACAGTTTCTGTATTAAGAGTATAGACCAAATTGTCATCATCAAATCTTACTGAAGTAAAGCGACCACTTGCATCTGTTTCAATCAAAGCTTGATTTGTTTCCTCAATTTTTGTTCTTAAATAAACTGCGTTATAGTAAGGCAAACTTTGTTGATTTTCTATTGGCTTTCCATACTCATCATATGTTTGCATACTATTAAATAAATCTGTTTTATTGGTAAAGTAAGTTTGCCCGTTCATTTGGAACGAATAAATACCTTCGCCATTGTAAACCAAATTACCATCTAGATCAAAGCTTAAATATTGCGCCATGTTTGACTCTGGACAATCTCTTAAAATTTGCGCCAATTCAGCAGCTTGATTATCTGTAAATGAAGTTAATTCTGTCAAATCACAATTACCAACCCTGCTAGGCGCATAAGTTGTCATATAATCAATTGGATCATTGTTATCAATATCTTCTTTTAATAGAAAGTGCCAAGTTCCAGTTGCATCTTGCCAGCCATAAACATCTTCATCTTCTATAATACCAGCTTTGCCAGCCTTTTCTCGAGCTACAATTAAATCTTGCAAAGAATTTTCAAGCTTAGTATTTTTATTTAATGAACTTAGCTGAACATAATTTGCAGAAATTTCTTCAGTACCATTTATTCCTGTTATTCTTATAGAAGTTACTTCTCCATTTGGTGCATATACATACTCTACTGTTGGAGCTGGAACTCTATCGTTTATTTTTTCTTCTTGTAAATCAATACGATTTGTTACTTGTGGATTATAAAGTTGTTTTTGAGAACCTGTATAAACATTTGCGTAATAATAATGGTTTACAATGTAATTATAATTAGGATCAGAAGTTGATAACTGTTCCCAGCTCTCAAGTACAGATTCATTTTCTCCATCAGTATATGAATATTGAACTTCAGTATAATCCGTTGTTTTTGGCGCAACAGGAACTTCTAAATCAAGCAACCTATTAAACAAGTTTGCACTTTCATTTGCTAGCGCTGTTCTCGCTTGGTTAATCTGTTGTCCTTCATATTCTGTATTTGTTTTTCTAGCAGTTAAAGCCAAATATCTAGCTTGAGAAGCTGTCATTCCCATAACGGAATCTCCTATATAATCAAATATGTTTTAATACTTTTTTAGACAAAGTCAATATTGAAAACGACATAAAAGAATTAATACTTTAATATATATCGACAAATATCCTCTATTAATATTATATTTTACAAAGTTGCTCAAGATTATATTTTAGTGTAAAATTAGACTCATGAGAAAACAAGTTATTGCATATTTGCATACACATTGGGATAGAGAGTGGTATAGAGAGTACGAAGTCTTTAGATTAAGACTTTTAAGGGTTTTTGACAATGTTTTAAACCTACTTGAAACAAACCAAATTCCTAGTTTTTATTTTGATGGACAAGTTTCTGCACTTCTTGACTATCTTGAGATGCGCCCAGAAAAAAAACAACTTGTAAAAAGCTTGATTTATTCTAAAAAACTTTTTATAGGCCCATTTTATTGCTTGATTGATGAATTTTTAACAGATAAAACTTGTTTTGCCAAAAACCTAGAAATTGGTATGCAAACTGCAATAAACCTAGGTTGCACAGATTTTATTGGATATTTACCGGATACATTTGGACATAGCGAAAATGTTTTGGATATACTTCGAGACTTTGGCATTGATAAATGTATGGTCTGGCGTGGATGTGGCGACTTTCCTGCAGAGTTTAAATGGTGTGGCATGGATACTGTAAACCTAGTGAGGGGTTATTTCCAAGACATATTCTCGATGAAGTGCTCTATTGAAGAAAAGGCTTCAATGCTCAAAAAAAACCTTGATTTAATCGCAGAAAAATCAGGCTTATACCTATTATTACCAATTGGAGCTGACCATTTGGGAATACCTACAGATATTAACGATCAAATTCTTGCAATTAATGAAATTTTAAAAGATGAATATAATATCAAACTAGGTTCGCCTTTTGACTATTTCAAAAATGTTTCAAACAATTTTGACAAGTTTGAATTTAACGGAGAATTACGAGATAACTCTAAAACATTTATTCTTCAAGGTTGCTATTCTTCTCGATTAGATTTGAAAAGATATAACGTTGTATGTACACATAAATTAGACTTAGTTACAAGATTTGTTAAATTCAAGAATGCAGAGACTAGGTATGAAAAAGTTATAGAATATGCATACAAAATGCTTCTACAAAACCAAGCACACGATAGCATTTGCGGATGTTCTACTGATGAAGTTCATAATGAAAATATCACTCGCTATAAAAAAATATTACAAATTGCAGACACTATAATTGATGAACTAAAACTAGAATCAAACTTTGAAGGCGATAGAATTCTTAATTTAGCCAATGTTGATTATAGTGGAATGGTTGAAATAGAAACGACTGAAGACTTAACAGGTTTTCAATTAGTAAAAAAACAAAAAGGCTTTGATAAAAAATTATTAACTGATGTCAATCGAATACCTGTTACAGAGGACTATACTGATATAAAAACATACTTGGCAGAAATAAAAGATCTTCAACCTGATAAAATCGATTTTATAATGTCAGACCTCACTGAATCTGATTTAGAAATAACAGATACTTCAATTAAAAACTCTAATATTTCTCTAGAAATTATTGACGAACAAATTTTTATAAATGAAGTACCTTTCTCTCTAATTGACTTTGTTGATTTGGGAGACAGCTATAATTATGGGCCTAAAGTCAATGATTTAGGAACAGAATTTAAAGTTTTACGTTCTAAACAAATTTTAAAAGGAAACCATAGAGTAACCTTAAAAGTTGATTTTGATGGACCTAGAGATATCATTTCATTGTTCATTAGCCTTGAACGAAATGCTAATTATCTTAAATTTGAATTTAATTGGAACAATTCTCAAAAAAATCATTTACTTCAAGCTTGTTTTTGGCTACCTGCTCCAATTGAGACAGTATATTCTGAAGATATGAATGTCTTGATAAAAAGAACTTTTGACAGCAAATATGACATTAGAGAAAATTTACCAAAAGAAAAAGGACTAGAAGCTAAAACTAATACAGCTCCAATGCAAAGAGGTTTTTTAATTGATGAAACCGACAATAATATTGGTGTAATTACAAAGGGACTAACCCAATACGAAGTTGATAAAAATAGAATATTTGTGCCAATCTTGAGAGCAACTGGAGTTATTTCAAATCCTCTAAATCCAGCTCGTACAACACCTGCTGGGCCTCCAATAGAAACATCCAATTCACAAATGATTGGTGAAAATAAAGCTGAATTTTATGTTTTCTTTGGAAACCAAAATGCTTTCAATGAAGTTCTCAATAAAGTTTATAATTATGTAATTGTATAAATAATTTTTAAATACAAAAAATGCACGCTACACATTAGCGTGCATTTTTATTTTAATTAACTTATACCCCTAAAGATGGTGCAATTTGAACAAATGTTCTAACTAAATTTTCATCCCATTGAGTTCCCGCACCTTCTTCCAAAATAGAAATAGCTTTTTCTATATTCATACCTTTTCTATATGGACGATCACTAATCAATGCGTGATATGTATCTGCAATAGCTACAATCTTGGCTGCAAGCGGAATATCACCATTAGTAAGATTATCAGGATAACCTTTTCCATCAATTCTTTCGTGGTGATGTCTTACAATAGGAATTAAATCTCTTAAATTTGGATTAGGCTGGAGAACTTTTTCAACCCCAATAGTCGGGTGCTGCTTCATTATCGTCCATTCCTCATCAGAAAGAGGGCCTTCCTTCTTCAATACAGTTTCAGGAATTCCAATTTTACCTACATCGTGCAACAATGCACCCAATGTAATTCTTTGAATTTCTTTTTCTGGAAGATTAATTGCCCTCGCAAGAGCTTCTGAAAATTTTGAAACAGATGTTGAGTGACCTTTGGTATAAGGGTCTTTAGCATCAATTGCACCAGCTAAAGATGTTGCAATTTCCCAAGTTCTTTGATCTGACAAATCATGATCAGAGTTAAACTTAGCTAGCAGTTCTTCTTCAAAATTAATACCCAATTGTGAGTGACGTTTTGACACTACTTCTGCATATGATTTTAATGCTATATCATCCCAGAAGTTGAAATCTGCAGAACTAATAATAGCAGACATGCCATCTTTGTAGCCTTTTGCTTGAGAAATATACATTGCTTGTTCTGCTAAGATTAAGAGTTTTTCTTTATCTTGAGAACAATCTGGATAAGTTGCCACACCAACAGATACCTTGATTGGACCAATATCATCAATGAAACAGCAAGACAAAGAATATGTTATGAACTCTGCAACATACTTCGCTTGAGCAGAATCTGTATTTGGCAATATAATAGCAATTTCATCGCCACCATAACGACCAGCAATATCACCTTCTCGCATATTTTGACGGACTTTTTCTGCAACAAGTTTTATCACCTCATCACCCTTTGCGTGACCAAGTTCTCTGTTAATTCTTGTAATATTATTAATATCCATCATTATAATAGATAAAGGAGTTTTATTAGTTTGCGCTCTAGAAATCTCGTTTGTTAAAATTTCTTGGAATCCTCTGTGGTTATACAATAATGTCAGAGCATCAGTATTTACAAATTCATCACTTCTTTCTAACAATTCAATATTATGCGTAACTAATGCTAATATATTTGCTATCAATGAATATTGAACAACGTTTTGTTTAGCATAATCATCTTCTACAATTAGCACACCAATACATTTACCAGCAGATATCAACGGTAAAATTATTGTTGAATAATCTTTATAATATGAAATTTTTAGATAATTTTTCTTTTCAGTAAACTGGGCTTCTCGAGTGCTAAACACTTGAACAATTGGATTTTCGTCATCTTTAGTAAAAACTTTTGTTGAAAAACAATTGCCAAGCTTATCTTGTAAACGCAAATTTATACAGTTTGATTTTTCTTTAAACAAACCAATTGCCATAAACGCTGAATCAATACTTTGCAAAATTATTGAATGAATTTTGCTATATAATTCACTTGTATTATCAATATTAACAAGTTTTACCAACTCATCTACAACAAATTTGTAGTTTAATGTTGACCCTTTATCAGCATTAAATACTATGTTCTGCGGATTGACAAGTGAGTTATTTGATGAATTAAAAGTTAAAGCATTCACCCTTGAGACCAATTTCTCTTGAGAAATTGGAGAGGTAACAGGTTTGCTTATGCCATTCAATTTATTCGCATTATCAGTTATTATTTTATTTTCGTTCACACTTGCACCTTTATCAGATTTAAGACATTTAAAACTCATCAATAATAAAAATTGACTAATTTTCCACAAAACTTAAAAAAAATTTACATAATCCCTTCAAAATTTCATTTGCCTTCCTTATTCCATGTTAGCATTTTTTCAGATTTTTTCTAGTCTTTAACAACTTTTGTATTAAGATTTTTAACAATACTTGGAGCTTCAAGGCTATGAACCCAACTGAATATCAGCAATTAAAGGGCTTTTCCAGATTTCTCTTTTTTCTTTTTGTGGTATCTCAAATGTAAACGAATTTATGTTTTTTGCAACTTTTTTTACATATATTCTTCCTTTATGAAAATCAACAATCTTTTTACACAAATGCATTTTAATACCATGTCCAACAGTTGAATAATAAGTTTTTAAAGAAAACATCCTGCCTATTTCTTCATCTGTCAAAGTTTTTCCGCTATAAGTAAGAGAAAATTTCCATTTTTCATTTTCTAAATTTGAAGACATTAAAATAATGCTATTCGCTTCAGAATAATCAATGGCAGTTAATAATAATAACAAAATTAACTTATGAACCATTGATTCATCACCAATGATATTTTGATAACTTATATTTTCGAATCTTAAACTGATATTTTTTTCTTGCAAAGATTGATTTGTTTTTTTTAAAACATTATCAAAAACATTTTGTAGCCTGAAAAAATCTAGTTTTAAAAACTGCTTACCATACTCGAAATCATAAGTATTTTGCAGCATTGAAATCATATCCAACGAGTATAAGCAAGAATTATTGATTTCGGTAAGCAACTCCATTTGTCGAGAATCAAATTGTGATATTTTATTTAAAATTTCTAACCCACGTAATTGTGCAATAGTTGCAACTCGAAAATCGTGGCTTAACGTTCTAATAAAAAAATCTTTTTGTTCTAGATTTTCTTTTTTTAAAAGATTTATTTTATATAACATAATAAAAAATACAATCAGAATTAAACCTTTTACAATACTCATCTTTTCGTTTCCTATTAAGCTATATTTTTATATTAATAGATTTTAATCAAATAAAAATTAGCCGAGTAGGCAAATTTTAAATCACCGAGTTGAGTAATTGTCTATGCAATTTAACGTTATGAACTCTTAAAAAATCAACATTTTTTAGCATTAACGGATAGTTTAATGCTAATGTTAAAGAGTCTTTTAATTCATTATTATCTTCATTTATTCCAAGTAAAGATTTTCTTGAAACACCGACCATTACTGGTAATTTTAAGGAGTAAAATTCTTCTATTCTATCCAAAATTTCATAATTATTTTCTTTTGTTTTTCCAAAACCAATACCAACATCTATTATAATATCGTTTAAACCTTTTGATTTTACAAAATTCGCCTTATCATTCAAGAACGTGTAAACATCTTCTACTACATCATTATAATTTTTGACCTTTTCAGCAGAACCATTTGAATGTTGAATTATAACTCCAGCATTATATTCAGAAATTACATCAATCATTTTTGAATCATATTCCAAGCCTGAAACATCATTAATATATTTTGCCCCATTATCAAGAGCAAACCTCGCTACTTCTGAAGATTTTGTATCGATACTAACAGGCAAAGAAAGTTTTTTAATCTCATTTATAATCAAAGACAAGCGTCTTATCTGCTCATTAGGTTCAACTGGCACACTGTTTGGCCGAGTACTCTCTGGACCAATATCAATCATATCTGCACCGTCATCAATCAATTGATAAAGTCGCTCTATAGCCTTCTTGGAATCACTAATTCCATCTCCAGAAAAAGAATCTGGGGTCAAATTTAGAATACCAACAATTTTAGTTTTTCTTTCTTGTTGAATTAGTTGTGCTTCAATATTTTCAGCTAAAATTTTCAATGAAAATGGTTGTGATTTAAGTTTTTCAGAAATCTTTTTTAACTGCGAAAAACTTCCACCTAGAATCACATCCGTTTTTTCAATTTTATTCGTCAAGACTTCTCTGTGCACTCCACAATCAGCACCAAAAGACAGTGCAGTTTGCTTAAGAATATTTGCTTGAGGCAAAGTCAAATCAAATATTTTAAATGTTTTGTACCTAAATTTATCACTAGCTTTAGCACGATAAGCAATATCAAAGCCTATTTTTTCAAGCTCACTTTCGATATCATTAGCAACTAAAGTTTTAACAACAAAATCTTTCATAAAATAATTTTAGCATAGAAAAGTGAATATAAATATTTAGGCTTTTTCAGACATCTCTATCAAATACAAAGCATCTTCATTCAAGTAATAATCATTTTTTTTGATATATTCTTTTACTAATTCCAAATATTTTTTAGGAATCACAGAATTATTTTTTTCGCCTTGTACCTCTTGTATCTCACATCCAGAAAAACGTACACCTAATTTTGGCACTCCGCTTTCTAAATATGCATGAAAATCTCCACCTGCCAAGTATGTTTCTGCATGGTGCCATTTGTTTGTACACCAAGATTTGTTAGAAATTAGTTTTAATTTTTCTACATTGTTCTCAAAATTTTCACAATCCTTTCTTTTAGAAGGTAAGATTATCCAGCCTGTATAATCTTTTGGGATATCCTTTAAAAAATGAGCGGATAAATCTTTTTGATACATTTCATTAAAATTAAATTGTAAATCTTTATTTTCACTTAAACTCTTTTCCAGATTAAAAAATGTATTATCCAAAATTTCTGGTCTTATACTTGGGGGAATTTCAGAATTATTTTCTTTTAAGCCCTTTATTACTGCTGAATATAATAACAATAATTTCGCTTGTGACCATTCAGGGACTTTTTGTTCTAAAAAAGTTTTCCACTTATTTAAAACAAACTTACGTTGATAATATACAAAATTTATTTTACTAGGAAAACTTTCTTCTTTAAGCTCCTCTAAAATTTTGTAAGCCCAATTCTGAAAATCTGAATTTGAATTAAATTTTTCAACAGGAGCTTTAAATTTTCGCACAACAGCATAATCAATTCCCTTGAATTGATTTGGCTTCATTGCTTGAAAATTCGGATTAAAACTTTCAATTTTTATTATCTGCATATAAAATTGAAAACCGATAAATAAAAAAATTTGCTAAAAAGAAACTTTATATAAGTGCGATTTTGTTACCTGCCGTGTTAGCAGGTGGGTGAGTGCCTTAGAATATCCGTTTCCCACTGGCGATTTTGTATCGGTGGGTATACTTCGCAAACTATAGAGCTTACTCTCCCTTTTAATAAAAATGTAGGAACAAAATAAACACCTATATAAAGTAATTTTATTATCACATATTTTTTTTGAGTTTTCAAATTGTAAAGTTTTTATGCACTAAGTGAGATTAAAACCAGTGTTGTAAGAACAAATACGATTAATGTAAACACTATCAAAAGCTTTATTGCAGGATGAATACCGAGTGCAATTTCGTCTTCCAATTCCATTTGTCGCAGGACATGTTTAGAAAAATCTCGTTTTGTTTCAGTTTTTGATTTTTTAAAAGATTCATTCAATAATTTTCGAATATTGTATGTACTTTCCAAATCTTTTCTAGCATTTTTATTGTTAATCGCAAACTTTTTTATTTTTAGACTCTCATCTTCACTTAATTCGTTATCTACATAAGCTGATAAATTACTTTTAAAAATACGATATTGCTGAGATGCAACTTGGGTTTGAGCAGTTTTATTTGTAAATTCTGGTTGATTGATTATATTATCATTTACCTCCAATAACATTGATTTAATAATATCAAGCTTAGCTCTACAAGTTGGACAAAGCTTGATATGCTCCTCAACTTGAGATTTTAAAGAATTCCCTAAATCTCCATCTAAATAAAACGAAATAAGAACGTCCATTTGCGCACAAGTTAGTTTCATAAACACTCCTTTATATAAATTCCTTAAGTTCTTCTTGAAGCTTGAGCCGTGCTCTTGATATCCTTGACTTAACAGTCCCAATAGCGGTATTTGTGATTTTTGCAATTTCTTCATAGCTTAGTCCCTCATATTCACGTAAAACAAGAGTTATTCTCAAATTTTTAGGCAGAGTAAAAATTGCCGATCTAATAAGTTTTTCAACTTCAGACACCAGACATTTTTCTCCTGGCTCACAACCAAGCTTATCCTTTATCTCATTTAGCTCCTCCTCTTTTAGCTCAACAAATTTATTTGGATTTTTTCTTATAAAATCATAATAAACATTAGTAATAATTTGATTTATCCAAGTCTTAAAGCTTTTGGGATTCTTAAGTTGAGCTAAATTTTTTGCAGTTTTTAAAAGAGTCTCCTGAGTTAAATCAGAAATATCCTCTTTTTTATCCGTAAGGTGAGAAAAAATTGCATAAACTTGTTTTTGAATTTTACGTATCAATTCTTCTAAAGCTTTACTATCACCTGATTGTGCAAGCGAAATAAGAGAATAAATGTCTTTTTTTCTGTAAACGTACTTTTGCATAATCTATTGTTTAAGCAAAACATCAAAAAATCATATTGCACAATGCGGCAAGGATTTGTAATACAAAAAGAAAGAGGCAAGTTTCCTTGCCCCTTTTAACAACCATCTTACATCTGTATTATATTGTTTTTAATAATTTGTACGTTTAATTTCTTCGTAATCTTTTTTAGTAGCATCCTTTAAATTATTAATAGCTTCTTCTTCTGAAGCACCTGTATATTTTTGGGCAGGTGTAGCTTCGTCATATGCGATATATATATCTGCACCAGGAATATATGTTACAACAGGTTTACGAGTTTTTTGACCAGCTTCTGTTAACGTAGTCTTACCACCATTTTTAATAGTAGTTGTTTCTACTTTTGCGTCAGCTTTAATTTTTACACCATCAATTTCTAAAGGTAAGTGTAACAATCTTGGAATATCACCACCATTACGAAGTTGTTTTAATACTTCAGGGTCAGCTGCGCCTAATGCATCTTTCAATGCACCAATTGCACCTTTCTTAATACGTTTTCCGTTTTTCCAAACGTCGTACATTCTTCCTTCATATTTTTCAACTAAACCTGGATAATAAGCTTCGACAATTGTCGCCCAACTTTCACCAGCTTTAACTTTGTGTGAGATGTATGTATCTTCTTCGTATCTATTTTCAATTACAGTTGGTTTTTTCTCTACCAAAGCAACATCTTTTTCTGGTTCTTCCTCTTGAGACTCAGTAGTAGAAGTAGTTGTTACAGTTTTTTCTGCTGCCAATCTGTGTGTAAAACCATCATAATATTCTTTTTGTAACGCTAGAACTTCTTTTTTGTTCAAAATATCATTACCAGCGAAAAGTCTGTGTAGATATTTTTCAAAACCATCGTTATCAAATTTTTGAGTTTCTGGGTCAACAAATTTTGCTGTTGCCAATGCAATTAACATTGGAGCATATTTTTTAGTTTTTGTATCAGCCATTAAAGCTTCGTAGTACTCACCTAAAGTTCTTTGCTCAACTTTTAAAGGTATAGCAGGAATTTCTTCAACATCTAAGCCTGCTAATAGACCTAATGCCGCACCCAAAACTGCTGATTTAACAGCATTGTCTACAATTAATTTAGGTGCAACTAACAAGAATGGCTCAACATCTGCGAAAATATTTTTAATAATTGTCTTAACTGAACCTGTAAGTTCAACAGTAATATCCAAACCTGCTTCTTGAAGAATTTGGTTAATATTAATATTATTAGTAATTTCAATATCAGGCATTTCTGGAGGTAAAATCAAGAAAGATTGTGGATCGTTTGATAAAGTAGCAAGTCCTGCTGTCAGACCATCAGATAAGCCACATAATGCACCAATTGTTGCTGCTTTTAGACTATAGTTTCCGTCTTTATCAAAACCACATAATGTCACTAATTTTTTAATTTCTTTATCTGTTAAATCATATGCATCACCAGTTATAGCGCCATTAATGCCTCTTTCTAAGTAGCCGTGTTCGCTATTTACATTATGCTTATGTTTGTTGTATGTATTGTCTGAACCGACTTGTTGTCTAATATAACGTGATAAGATTGATAAGTCATAGCTACCATCTTCTCTTTTAGTAATTAGATTGTAATATACGTCTTTACCATTATCATCCTTAATAGTATTACCATATTCATCAAGTAATGTTACTTTAGCTCTTGTTAAAGCTTCGATTTTACCAGCTGCATCATTACCAAGTGCTTTTTCTAGTTCTTCTCTAGTTTTAATAGTATTTAGTGCAACGTTTCTTTCTAAACCTTCAATATCAGAATATGTTTTAGCAAATTTTTGTTTTTTTGCTGCTTGTTTTACATTAACATCCCAGTAACCATTTTCTTTTAGCCATTTTTTAGCTTCTTTGTAAATTTTATTTCCTTCAACTTCATCTGGAGTTGTTTTACCTGTAATTACGTTTGCAAGTAAAAGTCTTGATTGTTTTGCAATTTCACCATTATTGAAAAGTTTATAAGCATCAACGTATTCATTTTCACTGCCGTCATCGATATACTTCTTAGATGCTTTTAATTCTCTAAGAATTTCATCCATTATATCTTTATCAGTACGTTCTACGCCATTTTCAACTGAAGCTATTACTTTTGCTTCATAAAGCTCGCTAATTTCTTTTTTTGCAGCAGCAAGCTTTTCATTTTTAATCATTTGAGCAACTTGCCTTAGTACATTTTTTTCAGTTGAAGTTTTAGCCTCAGCAACAAAACTTTCAAAAAGCGCATCAACTTGTGCCATAGACATAGTATTGTCTTTATTGACCCAAGCAAGTCCATTTACTTTGTCTTCGACCATTTTGATTAATTCGCCATATTTTTCTTCATTAGAAGGATTACCTTGTATTAATTCATCATTAAGAGCTGCAACAATCTCTTTTCTTTTGTAACCTTTATTTGCGAAAGTTTGTAAAGTATTATTAAAGGTCTTTTCGTTAACTTTATCTTCTTTTTTGTCAGCTCTTTTAGCTTGGCGAGCTTGTTTAGCTTCGCTAGGTTCTTTAACTTCTTTCTCACCAAGAATGATTTTCTTTTCTCTTTTTGTTAAAGCTGCGCTATTTTCAATATATTCATTGAAAATACTAACTTCTTCAGCATCAACAACTTTATTACCATTTGCATCAGCTTCTTGTAAAGCATTTTCGTATACTTTTAGAGCTTTACCCTTTAATACATCTGGGTTAATTTGATTTGACATAATCAATATTCTCCTATGTTTAATAATCCTCTTGTTGATATAAAGTATTATTTTTTTGAAAAATTGCCTTTTTGTTAAGAAATGTTTACAAATTTAATTCTTTTAAATAAGCAGCTAACTCTTCAAGAGCCCTATTTGCAAGCTTTTCATTCTTGAGCTTTTTGTTTTTTCTTTCCTTTTTAGGGAGTTCCACCGGCGGCACTAACGCCCAATTCGAATTAATTGGTTGAGGAGTAATGTCATTTTTAGCATGTTCTTCATCAGAAATGTAATGAGTCAAAGCTCCTAGCATAGTCTCTTTAGGAAGAATTAACAAATCTTCACCTAAAATTCTTCTCGCCATATTAATCCCTGCTAACATGCCTGTAGCAATAGATTCAGTATAGCCTTCAGTACCAGTAAGTTGTCCTGCAAAAAATAAGCCTTTTCTTTCTTTTGCTTCCATTGTAGGGTCTAAAACTCGAGAACTGTTAATAAATGTATTTCTATGCATAACGCCATATCTAACTATATTTACTTCTTCTAACCCTGGAATTGATTGTAGCAGTTCTTTTTGTGCGCCCCATTTTAAATTGGTTTGAAATCCAACCAAGTTAAATAACGTTTTTGCAGAGTTATCTTGTCTTAATTGCACAACTGCATAATTTTCTACCCCTGTACGTTTATCAACAAGACCAACTGGCTTCATTGGACCAAATCTTAACGTATCAACTCCTCGTGATGCAAGTACTTCAACAGGTAAACAAGATTCAAAGAATTTTGATTTCTTATCAATTTCGTGTTGCTCAATTCTTGGGGCGTTAATTAAAATGTTATAGAATTTTTCATATTCTTCTTTATTCATTGGACAGTTAATATATGAAGCCTCACCCTTGTCATATCTCGAAGCCCAAAACGCCTTATCAAAGTTTATTGAATCAACTTCAACAATCGGTGCAATTGCATCAAAGAAATGTAAATGTTCACTCTTTGTAAAATTTTGAATACTTTCAGCTAAAGTGTCACTCGTTAGAGGACCGGAAGCGACAATTACATAGCCTTCAGGAATTTCTGTTAATTCTTCCCTAATCAATTCTATATTAGGTTCTTCATCTATCCTTTTTGTAACAGCTTGTGAAAAATCTTCACGAGCTATTGCAAGCGCATTACCAGCAGGAACGGAGTTTTCAATAGCTATTTTTATCAATTCCCCGCCAAGAAGCTCCATTTCCTTTTTCAAAAGTCCGCTAGCATTAGTAATATCACTTGAGCCTAAGCTATTTGAACAAACAAATTCGGCGCAATCTGCACCGACGTGAGCGCCTGTTGTTTTATTTGGACGCATTTCATATAATTTAACCTTAATTCCTTTTTTAGCCAGTTGCAGAGCAGCCTCTGAGCCGGCAAGCCCTGCACCTATAATTATTACTTCTTTCACTTTTTATTAACCTTTATATATTTGAACCTGATTTCTACCATTTTCTTTTGCTATGTACAATCCTTTATCAGCAAATTCAATCAAATCTTGCGGAGTTTCTGCATTATCAGGGAAAGTTGAAACACCAACGCTTATTGTTACATTTGCTTTATCAGTAGCATTTAATTGAAATTCTCTTTCTGCTATTGCTTTATTTAAACGATTTGCGTTATACAAAGCATCTTCTGCGTTTGTGTTAGGAAGAATGATACTCATTTCTTCACCACCATATCGACAAACTATATCAGTAGCACGTGAATTCTTTTTCAAAGTATCAGCAACTTGTCTTAATACAGCATCTCCAGCTTGGTGACCGTAAGTATCGTTAAACTTTTTAAAGAAATCTATATCTACGATAATTAATGAGAAAGGTTCTCCATAACGTTTTGAGATTTCTACTTGTTTTTTTAGAGCATCTTGAAAATATCTATGATTGTATAATTCTGTCAAGCCATCAATTGTAGCAAGTTTATATTGATGTTCAAAGTCTCTTGATTTAATAAGATATTTCGCCAAAAATGATAATGCAAAAGAGATAATTATAGAAATTGAAGGTATAACCAACGGAATCCATAAATTATGCAATTCCATTAAGTAATAAGTAATAAATAAATATGCAATCGCAAATAATGTTGTAGACAGAACTGCAAATACAGTTGAAGAAGAAAGCATTACAATCAGACCTACAATCGCAACTACAACCAATAATATAACTACATTTGTTGCATCATCAGTTTGTTTAATAAAATTATTATCTAACATATTATTAATAAATGTAGCGTGTATTTCTACACCAGGATAAACTCCTTCTTGAATAGGTACACTCTTTGTATCGTGTAACGACATTGCAGTAGTACCAACAATAATAATCTTATCTTTAAAATCTAAGCTTGGATTTTTAACTCCACTTTCAATTTCTTGTATAACTTTATACATTGGATAAATTGTATGAGTCCCGCTATTACCATACCAATTCAAAATCACATCACCTTCTTTGGTCAATGGCATAATAGAATCTTCTACTATCAAGTTTGAATTTTTATCAATAGAAAAATCTTTAATTTGTTTACCAGCTAAATAATCAGCACCTGCGCTAAAAGAAACGTATGGATAGTATTTATTTTGGTATTCAAAAAATGGTGCAATTTTTCTAATAATACCATCACTATTTCTTGTCACGTTTGTAAATCCGACATTAACAGTACCGTCCATTAAACCGTCTAATATTGGTCTGCAATTAGTAAATGTATATTTATCAAATTTTACACCTGAATTATTAGTTACATTATAAGCTAGTCTCGCTGGCAATTCTGGTGGAATTCTTACATCAGTTGTTTGGTTATCGAAATTCATTGAAGTATAAACATTATTGTACTTATTCATTGCATCAACTAACGCTTTGTCAGCAGCAGCAGAATTTCTCATTGCTTTAATAAACATTAAATCAAACACAATAGCTTGAGGTTTACTCTTTTCAATATGGTTAATAACATTTGCGTAAACGCTTCTTGGCATAGGCCATTCGCCATATTTATCCCAAAGCATCTCCAAACTTGCATCATCTATAGCTAACACAACAATGTCTTTGTTCGGAGTTGGTTGTTTATGAATTACACGTAAAGATTGTCTATAATCAAAAGTTCTATTTTCTGCAACTTCAAAAAATGATGTTATAACATTTTTTAAGCTCTTATTGTTTTGCAACAAAATAAAACCAATTAATAAAGTTGCTAAAACTAGCAACAAATATGTTCCATATGTAAACCATTTTGTTTTAATAAAATTCTTCATTATTATCCTCCACCGATATATTAAATTCTATTTACACCATAAGAAAGCGCAGACTTATTATTCGCATAATTGCTTTTCATAATATTCTTTTCTATTAACGAATTATTCAACTTCAATAGTTCTGTTGAATGTGTCAAATCACTAGGATTTAGAAGATATTTCAACAAACATTCCTCGTGTAAGTTCATAGTTCACCCTTTCTTAATACTTTATTAGGGCTAACGACATAAATTTGACATTTCTTTAATAATCATTAAATAGCTTAGTACAAATGGATGATTTTTAGGAACAAATATTAAAATTCCTCTAATTATAGCCGTTTTAAAATAACAAAAGAGGTGAACTATGTTTAACGGATTTATTCCAAGATATGACTTAGAAGCAAGAATACAGCACTCAAAGATTGATTCTTGGGGTTATAATATGCCTTCCGCTCGTATGAATAGAGTTGAGGAAGTCGGTACAGCTGATTTTTCTTCAGTTATGTCTGGACTTGTTGAAAACCTTAATACAACAATGGAAGCTCCTGATAACTTGCTTAAAGATGCTATGATGGGCAATCAAAACGTAGATGTACACGACGTTATGACAGCAATGTCAAAAGCTGAATTGAGTATTACAATTGCAACTACCGTTACTGGCAAAGTCATACAAGCGTATGATAAAATAATGCAATTGCAGATTTAGACTTCTCATAATCAGTAAATATGTGTATAATAATGTAGGGTAGGATTTATGGACTTAAATAAATTATTACAGAACAAGACTTTATTATTTGCAATCGCCGGTGGCGTAGTGCTTATGCTTGTTTTGTTTATAATATGCGGTGCTGTTTCTTCTGGTTCAAAATCTGATAACCAACAAATTGACGTATCAAACGAACCACTTAAGGAAGACGTTGATTTATTAACAACCGACAACTTGGGAAAAGCACTAGAAATCCAAGCTCTACTTGCAAAGCACGGAATTGTAGTAGGACGTAGTGTTGATGGTACAAAATCTGTTCTTAAGCTAAGAGCTAAAAATTGTACAACTGCCGCTGGTAAATGTACTACTGAAAAACGTGATTTGGCAATTATGCTCATTGTAGAAAGCGGATTATATGACCAAAATGTTGGCCTAGAAGTTTTTGACAAAGGCGACTTTACCTCTACTAAAGAAGATAAAAGAATTCGATTAGTAAGAGCTATGAACGGTGAGTTAGCTCGCTTAATCAAGAGAATAGACGGCATTGAGAACGCATCTGTTTTCATCTCAATCCCAGAACAAACAATGTTTTCTTCAATGCAAAAACCTGTTACTGCAACAGTTCAACTTACTGTAGCAGTTGGACAAACTTTAAATATGGGAACAATAAAAGCTGTATCTAATTTGCTTTTAGGCAGTGTTTCAGGTTTAACTGCACAAAACATTTCAATTACAGATACAAACGGTCATGTTTATAATAGTCTTGTAGATGCTCAGTCTGAAATGCTACAACGTTTGCAAGAAAACGATAAATATATGCAAGAAAAAGTTCAAGCTCAATTAAATAGATTAATTGGACAAGGTAAATATGTAGCGACAGTTTCAACATTCTTAAAACAAGCTCCAGTTGAAAGATTTACTATTGCATATGATCCAAATGGCAAAACTGCTGTTAACGAACAAATTTTCTCTGAAGGCTTAGGTGATCAAACTCAAGATACTAACAAGAATACAAATGCAGTTAGCGTATACTTACCAAACGGTTTACCTGCAGGTAGTTCAGATTCAAGTCAAAATAGAAGCTATTCAAGAACTGCAAAAGAAACTCAATATGGTGTTACTAAAGTTCAAACAAATGAATATATGTCACCTGGAGTTTTAGAAGAAATCTCAATTGCAGTTACACTTGAAAAAGATGCTTTACCTGCTGAATTAACTCTAGAAGAATTAAAAGAATTAGTAGCTCACGCAGCTAGCCCTAAAGCTGACCCTGATAATGTTACAATAGCATTTGCAGAATCTCTAGATCCATTTATGGCTGGCGATAAGAATGTTAAAGCTCCAATTAAAGCTGAACACGGAAACCCTTGGTGGTTAGCGATAGCACTCCTTGCATTTGGCCTATTTTTCGGACACAAAGCTTTAACTCAAAAAATTAATGCTGCAAAAGCTGCACAAGAGCAAGAAATAATGAGACTAAGAGAACAAAATGAAGCTCAAGAAAGACAAATCAAAGATTTAAGCACAAACGCTGCTGATATGATAACTAGACAATCTCAGCTTCAACAGGGATTACTCGAACAACAAAGTAGACCTGCTATAAAAGCATCTGGCGCAGACATCAGAAACGCTTTAAGAGAGCTTAAACAAGAATTCGATGGTGTTGACGAAGCTGAAGCCGGTGAAAGAATTAGAAGTTGGATTGAACAATAATATTTTGTAAACTTTTGTAAAAAATTGCCTTTTTCAAATTAGAAAAAGGCAATTTTTTTGAAAAAAAAATCTTTTATATAGGTGTGAAGAAGTTTAGAAAGGTGTGTGTAACATGACAACAGTACAAAATTTGCAACCATTTAATGCTATTAAATTCCAAACTAAAGATGGAGAAAACATTACTGCAACTAAGGATAACGGAGTTGTAACACTAGTAGGAGACGTCAATGGCACACGTCAGATGCCATTAGAACAATTCAAACAAGAATTACCAGAAATGCTACCTAAGCTAGAAAGAACTCCTGAAAAAGATGAAGTAACATTCCAAGGTAAAAAAGATAAAAAAGCAACTGTGCCAGATGAATATTTTGCTGAATATAAAGTTAAAGCTGGTAAAGGTAAAAAAGCTGGCGTCGCAATCGCATCTGTATTATTCCCAGGTTTAGGTCAAGTAATTAACGGCGACTGGGGTAGAGGCTTTGGCCATTTCTTTGCTGAATTAGGCTTAGAAATTGCAACTGGTGTTAGTATTGCAGCCGCACAAGGTGGTAAGAAATTAGGTAAAGTTGCAGTAATTGCTTCAGTTGCAGGTTACCTAACAAACAGAATTATTGCAGGTGTAAACGCAGCTAAGAACGCAACAGAAACAGTTCGAGTTGAAAAAAAGCTATAATCTAATAAGCTAAGTTTATTATAAAAAAGCACATCTTAAAGATGTGCTTTTTTGTATATACCCCAAATATATGAGGATAAAACTTTTTAAAAAGTATATAATACAATAGGGTTACTTATAACTCACAGACGAGGGAAGGATAAAATGGCAATAGAAGGTTTTGATTATCAAAGTTTTGCGCAGTCAATGACTGAACAAGCAAAAGAACTTGTTCCAAAAGACCTAAAAGATTTTGAAAAAGATTATATTGTAAAAACGTTAGGCGACTTTACTCTTAAAGCGGGTGAAGCACTCTATAATGATACATCATTAAACCTAACAGCGGAACAAGCTGTATTTATAACTCAAATTATTGCTGAATGGTCTTTTCACAAATCTGTCGACTTAATACATTCTGGTATTCTTCCCGAATATTGGGATAGCATTATGCAAAAAATTGCATTTACAATTTTTGAAATTGCAAAACAAGCTATTATAAGAAAAATTCCTGAACCTCAATTATTACAGGCAGTTGAAGCTCATGTTATTAAAGTTTACAAACAAGCTATTGATGAGTTGCAACAAAGGGGCGTAATCGACGAAGACATCAAAGAACGAGCTCAAAATCAATCCAATATTGATGCAATGGCTCAAGCAGCACAAGAAGCCCAAATGCAACAAGCTCAAGCTGCGCAACAAGCTCAAGCAATGCCTCAAGCAAATGATACTAATGAATCAAAACAAGCTAGAGAAGAGCGTAGAGCTCAAAGAAGAGCAAGAAGAGCCGCTGATAGAACAGTCGGAGAAACTCTTGGACAAGGTATTACACATAAGCAACTTAAACTTATGTCACTAGCACTTGTTCTAAAAGTATTAGGGCAAGATAAAGTTACAACCATCCTTAACAAGTTTGACCAAACTGATTCTGCCGTTATATTAAAATATATGGATATGGCAGATTTAGAATCTCATCTTGATGGTGATTTGATTGCAGATTGCTTGAAAGATATGAAAACATATTTGCCAATCAAACGCAAATTAACAGAAGAAAACGTAGTTTTGGATTTTGTTAATATGTACAGAATGCACAATCGTGAAAAAATAGAAAAAATATTAAAAAACGAAAGACCTTTGGTAAAACGATTTGCTTCACAAGCTTATGACGGTGAATATGGCGATTTACCATTAAGAGTTGCAGGTGTAGTTACAGATTATATTAAAGAAAGTCTACAGTAAACGTGATAATCAAAAGAAAACAACAAAAATTTGATATAAAGAAGACGACGGTTACAAATTCTGATGAAAACAAATCAGAAATAAACAAACCGAAAATTGCTGTTGAAAAAGAAACTAAAACAGCTTTACCTGCTGAGGTAAAGGCTACACCAGAAGTTAAAGAACCTGAAATTGATTTGTTTGATATCGAAAACATTGATTTCACTCAAAGACAAGAACGCAGAAGGGGCTCTCGTCGACGTGGTTATAGAAGAATTGATGATAGAAATCTTGTTTCACGTGCTCAAGAAGAATCAGAAAATATTAAACGTTCTGCGTTTGAAGAAGGATATCGCCAAGGGCTTGAAAAAGCAAACAACGATTTAGAAACATTCAGAGGACAACTTGCTCAATTTATGAGTGCAAAACAGGATGTTTTTGAATATATTGCTCCAGATATCCTTGAAATTAGTGTCGATATCGCTAAAAAAATTATAAAAAAAGAACTTGAAACAGACCCTCAAGTACTTTTAAATACGATTATAGAAGTCTTAAGAAGCATTTCTAAAAGTGAACAAAAAATCACAATTCGTGTTCGTCCACAATCTGTTCAATTTATTAAAGATACCATTCCGAATATAACTTATCAATATGGTATTGATTCTAAAATCAACATAGTGGCAGATCCTTCTATAGAAGATGGAGGATGTGTTTTCCAAACAAACAACGGTATTGTAGACGCTTCTATTGACACACAAATAGAAATCATTAAGAAGGCATTAGAAGGAGTATAATGGCAGCGGAAGGACAAAATAAACCAATATCAGAAATATTCTTGGCTCTCTTTGTAATGACTTTGATCTTAATCCTCATTATAGAGATGCCAAATTGGGTTATTAACTTTTCAATAAGCTTAAATATTACCCTTGGTATTGTACTCTTAATGATATCACTTTATGTACAAAAGCCTCTGGAATTAGCGGCTTTTCCTTCCATCATCTTGATCGGCACAATGTTTAGGCTTGTACTCTCAATTGCATCAACTCGTCTTATTTTAGCAAAAGGTGATGCAGGAGAAGTTATTCACGCATTCGGGACATTCGTAACCGGCGGTAACATGGTTGTCGGTGGTGTAATCTTCTTAATTATTACAGTTGTACAGTTCATGGTAATTACAAAAGGTGCTGAACGTATTGCCGAAGTTGCTGCTCGTTTCGCTTTAGATGCGATGCCAGGTAAACAAATGACAATCGACGCCGATTTTAACGCTGGTTTAATTTCTCCAGAAGAAGCAGTAAAACGTCGTGAAGACCTACAAAGAGAATCAAGCTTATTCGGTTCAATGGACGGTTCCATGAAGTTCGTAAAAGGTGATACTATGGCTGGTATCATCATTGTTATAATTAACATTGTCGGTGGCTTATGTGTTGGTTGTTTGATGAACCAAATGCCAATTGCAGACGCAGTTAGTAAATATACAGTTTTAACTATCGGTGACGGCCTTGCTTCTCAGCTCCCTTCACTACTGATGTCAATTGCTGCAGGTATTGTCATGACACGTGCTTCTGCGGGTAACAACTCATTAGGTGGTGATTTAACAAACCAAATAATGGCTAAGCCTTATTCATTATTCTTTGCGGCATTATTCCTAGGACTAATTACAATAACTTGCCCTATTACAGGTTTGCCATTTTTACCATTCTTAGTTTTTACAATAATTCTAGCAATAGCTGGTTTCTCAGTACTTGTTAATGCTGACGTTCAATCTCAATTAGGCCAATTAGAAAGTGTCCGTCAAAATATGCAAGACTTGGTTAACCCTAATAAAATGTACGAAAGACTTGGTGTTGACGTATTAAGCTTACAAGTTGGCGCAGGCTTGCTTGTAATTGCCGATCCAGATCAGGAAGGTCAATTACTTGCTAAGATTGCAGCTTTACGTCAAAGAGTTACTGACGAATTAGGATACATCTTACCAAATATTCGTATTATGGATTCTTCTGCATTAGAAGCAAATGAATATGTAATTTCTATACGTAACAATATCGTTGCATCAGGCTATGTTTACCCTGGTAAATATATGGTTATTGCAGATCAATGGGATTCTGTGAAGAAAACAATTCCTGAAGATGCTATTGTTGGCGTTGACCCTACATATCAAACCCAAGCTTATTGGATTGGAGAAGAAGACGCCAAAGCAACTAAAAACGTTACAGCAGTTGATGCAACAGATGTTCTTGTTACTCACTTACAAGAATGCGTAAGAAAACACGTTGACGAAGTTATGACAAAAACTGATGTTCTTAAGCTTATGGAACTTGTACGTTCACAAGACCCAACTCTTGTTAACGACCTTGTTCCAGCAATCATTTCAACTTCAGATTTAAGAAAAATATTTGTTAACTTGATTAGAGAAAAAGTCTCAATCAAAGATATTATATTTGTATTTGAAAGACTTTGCGATTATGCAAGATTTTCTAAAGAACCTGATATCTTGTCAGAACGTTTAAGGGCAGCTTTAGGACGACAAATTTGTTTGAGCAATGTTGATAGAGACAAAGTTTTATACGCATTGACATTATCTCCTGAATGGGAAAAAATACTTGATGACAGCTGTCAAAGAACTGAATTAGGTACAATGTTCTTACTAAATCCTATGCAAGTACAAGATTTGATTGAATCTACTGCTATGACTTTGATGAGAGCTCATCAAACTATCGGTATGCAGCCTGTAATACTATGTTCGCCAAGAATTAGATTACCGCTTTATCAACTTCTTGAAAGACATATCCCAACAATTGTTGTAATATCTTATTCAGAACTAATTACAGATATTAAAGTTGAAGCTGTTGATACCATCGGTGAAAGCGGATATTAAAGAATTTTTGTTAACTTATGTAAACACTAAAAAAGCCCGTTACAACGGGCTTTTTTAAATATTAACAATAATTAATTCTTTTCCATGCGCAAAAATAATTATATTTTGTTTTTATAATAGTATAAAAAGAGATTATATAGAAAAAGCATGATAGAGATTACCGACAAAAGTATTTTAAATAATTTAGAGCTTCTGTTAGCAAAAAATGAAGTTGTTGAACAACAAAGTTCTTCAAAGGCTGAACAAAATACTAACGAGAAAAAAGAAGTTTCAGAAGATAGCACACGTGTTGAGCTTTCTCAATCTGTTCTAAAAGAATTAAATAATTATATTGGTACAGAAGATATTTTAATTAAAAAATTGAATACAGCTCAAAGCATTTATGACAAACTTGGTGAAGTTCAGACTGAGTTATTTAATATCAAAACTGTACTTAAAGACACCCCAGAAGACGACAATATCAAACTTAGCGTTATTGATGAACTATCAAATGGTTTAATTGATAAAGTTATTGGTATTCTCAAAACAGATGTCTATGGAATTGTCGATAGCAACTATTTAAACAATTCTTTAAAAAAGCTTAATTACATATATAATTTGCCAATCAATGATAATAACTATATCGATAAACTCAACAACATAGACACTAATATTGCAAAACAAAGCAGCGCTTACGAATTGGCATCTAAAAATTTATATGAAAATTTAATTAATCTTTATAAAAAAATTGATGAAGAAGCTAAAATTCCAGCAAATAAAGAAGAAAATTCAAAAGATTTACAAAATAAAATTATTAATGACCCAATTAATACTGTAAAGTCAGTAACTGCAGATTTATTACCAGAGTCTATTTTGGGATTAATTCAAGGATAAAATGTTTTGATGAAAAAGAGCCAAGATGTTACTCTTGGCTCTTTTTATTAAGCTAAATTTATTTACTTGGATAAATTACCTTACAAAGACCTGTTGTTTTTGCTTCCCTATACCAAGTCCAATTATCCTGTGTTACATCAGCATAATATTCACCCGTTTTAGTATTAATTTTAACCACACGCATGTGATGACGATATGTTGGTGTCCAAAGCGGATCATACATTCTTAAAGTTTCACCATCAGAAAGAATTCTTTGTTGGTCAACTTCATTCAATTTCCAAGCTCGATTTTTTTTGAAGAATCTGTGCATAAAATTTGAATATAAAATACCATCTCTTACAACATAATAATCATTAAATTCAGCCAAAGCATCAATACTACCGTCAATCATTTTAGCATGGCAAGCTATAATCGCACCTTCTGGCAAAGGATAATTAAAAGCTTCGCCTTTTGAAATTACTTCAATTTTTTTAGGCAACATTTTTTCAGGCGCATTCAAATCTGTTTTAGCTTGAGCCATGTTAGCAACAAATAACAAGCTAAGAGCTGTTAATAACAATCTTTTCATATAATTACCCACTTTCTTTTTATAAACTCCTTGAGTATTATATCATGTTTTTTTAAATTTTATGATAAAATAATTGACGTGGAATTATATAAGGAGTTGAAAATGAAAAAGATTATTGCATTGCTATTAGCAATCAATTTTTTAGCATTGAATTTACCTGCATTTGCGCTTAGCGAAGAAGATTCAGAGCACTTGCGTGATATGAGAGTACAGCCTAGCGAGCCTGCAAATGCACCGCTTTGGACAGATTATGCACCTGAAAAATATGAAAACCCAAGAACAGATTTTAGAAAAGGCTCTGCAATTACAGAATTAACTTTCGGTATAATTCTTACTGATTTACTTATAACAGCTCCTATTGGTATACCAATGATTTGTCATAGCTCTACCAAATTGAAAAACATTTCTTATTCCAGAAAAAAAGCTAAGTATTTTGACGGTCTAGAAGAAGCTAAAAACGTTCCAGAGGCAGAACAAGAAGAATATTATAGACAATTACTAAAAAAATGTAAGATGAAGAAAAAACACATTGATTAATATGAAAATAAAAATTTTAGCAATAGTTTTATTTTATATAATATCTTCAAATTCCATTAGCCAAGCTGGAATGAAAATTGGCGGCTATCAGATGGGGCACTTAGGGATTAATCAGGGCGGAATTTATTCTAAAAGCGCTTTTCCTGTATCAGCTTATTCTGAAATAAATTATCAAGACGAAGACTTAGACTATTGGGAATCTGGATCATCCAGTTTCAAAAATTATTTCAAACTTGTAGAAGTTGGCAATGGTGGTATTCACAAAGCTCTCAAGCGAGGTAATCTTTCAAAAGCTTCGCTTGTCACAACTCGTATTCATAAAATAAATATTCCGATAAGCTTTTTACCGCTATATTTTAAAGAAACTAAAACAACCGTCTATGGAAATTATAAGGAAGAATTGTAATGAAAAGATTTTTAATTATTTTATCTATCTGTTTATTTTGTCTTACACAAGCTAAAGTCGATGCAATGGGTATGCTTTATACAGATGCAACTTATCCAGTAACAGCAACTGGTGCAGAAATTAAAGACTTAAGCAAGCTTAAGAAAGCAGAAGTTTCTACAACTACAATACTCTTCCTCTTTGAAAAAGGTAATGCTGGCATTGATCAAGCAATTGCGGAAGCTGGGATATCCAAAATCAGCCACATTGACGTAAGAGAAAAATCAATTTTTATCTTTTGGAGAAAGCTAACTGTACAAGTTTATGGTGAATAGTAAAATAAATTATTAATTAATCATTAAAAAAACGTTGACTTTAAAAAAATATCATTAAAATAAAAATGTAGGGTTTGTAAAACCAACAATGGAGTCTAACTAAAATGATTAATTTCGAAAAATTTACTAACTATTCTCAAGAAATTATCTTTGCTGCCAATGCAAAAAAAGATTTTTACAAAAATACTGAAGTTCAACCAGAACATATCGTTCTTGCTATGGTTGAAGACAAAGGTATTGCAAAAGACTATTTAGAAGAATTAAAACTTTTAAACCAACATTTTATTAACGAAATCGTTGCAAAAATTAAAACATTCCCTACGATTTCTGGCCCAAGCTCAGCTCAACAAATTTTTCTTTCAAGAGATACAAATACTTTATTAGAAATCGCTACCAATGAAGCTGAAAGTTTGAAAGATGAATTTATAGGAATTGAATGTATACTAATCGCCCTGACCAAATTAGAGAACACATTTATTCAAGATCTTTTGAAAAGACAGGGCATAAATACAAATTCAGTCTTAAATGTTATGAAAAAAATAAGAGGTAATAAAAAAGTGGATAATAAAAACGCAGAAGAAAACTTAAAAGCACTTCAAAAATATTCAACAGATTTAACAGAACGAGCAAGAAAGGGAAAATTAGATCCAGTTATCGGTCGTGATGAAGAAGTGCGCAGAATTATCCAAGTTTTAAACAGAAGAACAAAAAATAACCCAGTTCTTATCGGTGAACCTGGAGTTGGTAAAACTGCAATTGTTGAAGGCTTAGCACAAAGAATTATTCGTGGTGATGTTCCTGAAAGCTTAAAAAATGTAACTCTTATTTCTCTTGATTTAGGTGCGCTTGTTGCAGGTGCAAAATTCAGAGGTGAATTTGAAGAACGTTTAAAAGCTGTTCTCAAAGAAGTTCAAGAATCTAATGGTGAAATCGTTATGTTTATTGACGAATTACATACCGTTGTGGGTGCAGGCTCAACTGAAGGTTCTATGGACGCAGGAAACCTTCTTAAACCAATGCTTGCAAGAGGCGAATTAAGAACAATCGGGGCAACTACAATAAATGAATACCGCAAATACATCGAAAAAGATCCTGCTTTAGAAAGACGTTTTCAACCAGTTTTAGTTGATGAGCCATCGGTCGAAGATACAATATCAATTTTACGTGGACTAAAAGAAAAATATGAAGTACACCATGGTATTAGAATCTTAGATTCAGCTTTAATCCAAGCGGCAAAACTTTCTGATAGATACATTACTGATAGATTTTTGCCAGACAAAGCCATTGATTTGATTGACGAAGCAGCTTCAGCTTTAAGAATAGAAATTGACTCTATGCCAGAAGAAATTGATACAATGTTCCGCCAAAAAATTCAACTTGAAGTCGAAAGAGAAGCTTTGAAAAAAGAAACAACTCCTGAATGTTTGGCAAAAATTGAGAAACTAACTTCTGAAATCAATGTTCTTGATGAAAAAATTACTGCACTAAAAACTCAATGGGAAATCGAAAAAAATACTATTTCAGGTGAAGCTGGTATTAAAGAACAGATTGATAAAGTAAAAGTTCAAATTGCAGAAGCTGAGCGTAATACTGACTTACAACTTGCTGCAGAGCTTAAATACGGGAAATTAATGGAGTTAGAAAAAAAGCTTCAATCTGTTCAAGGTAAAGAAAAATCAGAAAACCAACTTCTTAAAGAAGAAATTAACGGAGATGATATTGCTTCAATCGTTAGCAAATGGACAGGTATTCCTGTAACAAAGCTTGTTGAGAGTGAAATGCAAAAACTTCTAAAAATGGAAGATGTACTTCATAAACGCTTAATTGGTCAAGAAGAAGCGGTAGATACTGTCTCAGACGCAATTCGTCGTGCTCGTTCAGGATTAAAAGATCCTAAAAGACCTATCGGTACATTCATTTTCTTAGGCCCAACTGGTGTTGGTAAAACAGAATTAGCAAAAACTTTAGCAGAATTTTTATTCAATGATGAAGATGCTATAGTTAGAATTGATATGTCTGAATATATGGAAAAGCACAACGTTTCACGTCTTGTTGGCGCGCCTCCAGGATATGTAGGTTATGAGGAAGGCGGACAATTAACAGAAGCTGTAAGACGCAAACCTTATTCAGTCGTGCTTTTTGATGAAATTGAAAAAGCCCATCCAGATGTGTTCAATATTATGCTACAAATTTTTGACGACGGTCGTTTAACTGACTCTAAAGGACGTACAGTCGATTTCAAAAATACAGTGATTATTATGACAAGCAATATTGGCTCAGAAATTATTCTTGAAGATTCACTTAACGCTTCTCTTAACGGTGGAAACTTTGAAGAAACAAAAGAAAAAGTAAACGCAATTATGAGAGAAAAATTTAAGCCAGAATTTTTAAACAGGGTTGACGAGACAATCTTCTTCAAAGCGCTAACTCTACATCAATTATCAGCTATCGTTGATATTCAAGCAGAAAATTTACGCAACCTTTTAAAAGAACATAATATTTCTGTTGAAATCAGTGATGACGCAAAAGAATTACTTGCAACAAGAGGATTTAACCCAATTTATGGCGCTAGACCACTTAAACGAGTTATTCGTCAAATGGTAGAAAACCCTCTTTCAAAACTTATTTTGGCTCAAAAATTTATTGATGGAGATTGCATCAAAATCGATGTCCAAAATGATGAATTAGTTTTTGAAAAATAATTCGCTACAGCAGAATTTGCGTCCCTAAAATAATTCTATGAGAGTTTTTTAGGGCGTCTTTCTGCGAGTACACATAATTTAAGACAAACTTGAGCGCTTGACCTTTAATAAAATAATTTACCCCTGCTGTATATTCTCTTATATTGTTATGCGAAACATTTTTATTAGGATCAAATTGATCATATCTCAAAAGACCTTGAACCTTTGGAGTAAATTTATAGGCTAAAGTTGAATAAAACCCACTTGCTTTTTTATTAACCGAATACCCGACAGGCCCATTATATCCATCTGCATCAGCCCATTCAAAATTCATCCATAATTTTTTATATTCATAGCCCAAGTAAGCGCCTTTAACTGTGTAATTGTTATCTCTTTCACCTGCTTGCAGACCTCCGCCCATAGTAAGCTTACCATATTTTCCATCAGTCATTCCTAAAGGTTTTAAATTCATCCATCCGATAAACTCTGTTCCTGGGAAAAAAGATTGAAAATATGTATCAGAGCTATAAATTCCCAAATCGTAATCAACAAGCGAATAATCCCCACTTAATCTTGCACCTAATCTACGAACAGTACCAAAATTTCTTGATATCTGCGAACGTGCCATAAATGGTAACGCATAAGGGCTGTATCCACCTTCCATACCAACTTTTGGTCTTGTATTACCTAGCCAAATTCTATGATGCGGGATTTTGTTTGTTGCAACATAAGCATCTGCAAACAAATTATTTTCAAAATCTCTATCAGAAGTTGGTGAACCGTGTAACATTATCCTAAAATCACCGTTATTATTCTTTAATTTTCCGTCCAAACCTACATTTATAGCATCAAATAAGTATTCTGCGTTTTCATACTTATCTTCATTAAAAATAAAATCAGTATGTGCAACATATCCGCCCCATAGATGAAAGCTATCCCAAGCAGAAACTTTTGAGCATTTTTTTGTCAAAATATCTGTTAGAAGAAAGAAGGGCTTTTCAGTTTGCTGTACTTCCAAATGATAAACATCATAGAGCTTTTCTTGCAAAGTCTTTTCTTGAGCTTGCAACTCAACAGTTTCTTCTATAGCAATAGAAGAATTTAGAGTAAATATATAAACTATTAATATTAACAAAATTTTTTTCATTAATTATCACTTCTATATTGCAGCGCTTGAGTTAAGTGAACAGATTTAATATTTTCTTCACCTGCTAAATCGGCAATTGTTCTTGCAATTTTGAGTACACGATTGTATTTTCTACCAGAAAGCTGATATTTTTGAGCGGCCATTTTCATAATTTGCTGAGAAGCCTCGTCAAGCACACAATATTTTTTAACCAAATCCGCAGTTAGTTCTGAATTAATTAAAATACCTTCTTGAGCGTATCTCTGCGCTTGTATTTTTCTAGCCTTAACAACTCTTTCTCTTATCTTGCTAGAAGGCTCTGCCTCAGTTGTAGTATTTATAAGTTCATCTGTAGTTAAGCGAGGCACGTTTATTATTAAATCAATTCTATCCAAAAGTGGGCCAGATAGTTTTGCCCTATATCTTTGAATTTGGTGGTCAGTACAAGTACATTGTTTTTCTTTATCGCCTAAAAAACCACAAGGACAAGGGTTCATTGCGCCTAATAAAATAAAATTACAAGGATATTTTATAGAATTTTTTGCCCTCGAAATAACAACTTCACCATCTTCAAGAGGTTGTCTTAAAACTTCTAAGACTTGCCTTGGAAACTCAACCATTTCATCAAGGAACAAAACTCCTCTATGCGCTAGCGTAATTTCACCAGGTTTTGGAGTTGTTCCACCGCCAATAATTCCATTTGGTGATGCCGTATGATGCACTGCTCTATATGGCCTTTTGGTCATAAGCGGTTCGTCTTTTGATAAAAGTCCACTTATACTATAAATCTTTGTTAGCTCTAATGCTTCAGCCAATTCTAAAGGTGGCAAAATGGACGCCATACACTTTGCCATCATTGTCTTGCCTGAGCCAGGAGAACCTGACATAAGCAAATTATGTCCACCTGCAGCAGCAATTTCCATCGCTTTTTTGGCTTTTTGTTGACCTTTTACGTCTTTAAAATCGTAGCCGTAGTCAAGTGTTGAATTATCTTCTAAGTATTTATTAATATCAACAACGGTCTGAGTCAAAGGCGTTTCCGCAAAATGGCCCACTAAATCGCCTAAATGTTTAACACCAAAAACTTTTATATCTTGAACTAATGCTGCTTCTTTAGCGTTATCTTCAGGAACAAAAACTGTTTTTATACCTTGTGATTTTAATCCAGCAACAAGCGGTAAAACACCATTCACACGTCTTAAAGAGCCGTCCAAAGATAATTCACCTAAAAAAGCCATTGTTAAATCATCAGGGATATTAACGCCTTGTTCTTTTAAAATTCCAACCGCAATCGGCAGGTCAAAGTTTGTTCCTTCTTTTCTAATATCAGCAGGAGCAAGATTTACTATAACTCTACCTTGAGGAAAAGAAAACCCTGAGTTTTTAATAGCAGAGTGAACCCTTTCACGAGCCTCGTTAACTGCGCTATCAGGAAGACCTACAATGCTAATATTGGGAAGAGAATTTATTACATCTACTTCCACTTCTATTTTGTGAGCATTAATTCCAAGTGTTGTCGCAGTTATTGATTTTGAAACCATAAGATGATTATAGTACAAATTCATTAACTATTCTAGTGCGCAGGCGGTAAACTTGAAGAAATTTCTGCTATAATCCTTGAAATATCAGAACCGCCATAAATAGCTTCTAAAATTAATTGCGAATTTACAACGACGGTTTCTCTATATTCCATCGAATCAACGTCGATCACGTTAAATTCAACAAAATCATCCCCTACTGAAACAACTTTGCCATATTCAGCACCTGTTGCCCAACGCAAAAACACATATTGTTGTTCAAATATTTTCATTCTCTCAATTAACTTCATCTAAATTCCTTAACCTCTGTACAATATATATTTAGTTCAATTTTTAATAAAGTCAAATATTTGACCTAATAAAACTGATAGTTGAATGGTAAACTCTCCTTATGACAACAATATAGCATAAAATTTTATTGTTTCAAATCTATTTTTTCTTATGTTTACGATTGACTTTTTCAAACACTTCTTCAAAGCTTTCAATTGGTTCAAGCCTGTAACCACAATGTTCAGCAAGTGTGCCGCCCATCAAAAATAATTCTTCTTGAGGATATCTACGACAAATTCCTGGGCGTTTTTTGTGAATTTTACATTTATTTGTTTCCTTATCCAAGTTCATACATTCGAAAACAAGACCCGTTTCATCCTTATCAATAATTTTCAAATAAGTATAAAACGGATGTAACTTTTGAAGCCTAGCAAACTCTTTTTCTGTTTGAATAACATCTTTATGCTTTACATAAATCTTTTGACAACAACGACCACAAGCATTGCACTGACCAACTCTGTAATACTTACGTCTTAAAATATATAAATAAAAAAACTTTTTTAACTTCTTAAACATTTACAATCCGTGACTTCGCTAATTTATATTCAAAATCTTCTTCGTTTGATAGAGATAAGACTCTTGTAAAATATTTATTTGATTTTTTATAATCACCCGTTGAATAAAGCACTCCACCTTTTTCTAAACATATCTTTATAATACGTTCTTCTGGATTCAAGAAAGTTTTGAGCATTTCAACTCTTTTGCCTAAAGTTTCAGACATTTCTGGGTTTAAAAGCAAGCAACTTTCGTATTCTAACAAAGCTAAAATATAATTATTGTCTTCATAATATTGATCACCCCAATCTTTATGAGATTGACAGCTCAAGTTATCAAAACTTTCTTCCATTTGTTTAATGGTTTTTATTACTTCTAGATATTCTTTTTGATTATTTATAACTAATGGCAAAATCCTTTTAAAACAACAATATGCACCTGTAAAATCACCTAATGCAATCATTACAGATGAAAGCTTTTGCAAAACATCTAAAGATCTTCTGTCCAAGCACAATGCTTGTTTCATATAGACAAGAGCTTGCATATATTGTTTTTCTTGCATATAAAGTCTACCTAAAGTAAAATTTACATCAAAATTTGTTGGTGCATAATTTACTGCGTATTCCAAAGCTTGAATTGCAGTTTGATTATCATGGTTTTGTATAGCACGCAGAGCTTTTTGATAGAATTCACCACCAGCTTTTTCAAACTCTTTCATGCTTTTTTGAATTTCTAAATAATAACTAGATGTTTTGTTTTTTGCGTATTTTAAATATTTTTCATAGAAAAATACAGAATGAAATTTCATATTTTTAGAAAAATACGAAGTAGCAAGATTTAAGCATACAGACTCATCATCAGGTTTGAAGGCAAAAGAAGTAGACCAAGATTCAATCGCTTTATTCACTTCTTGTTTTTTAAAATATATATTACCTAAAAAAGAATATGATGGATTTCTGTAAGATTCTAGCCTAACAGAATTCAAAAAATAAGTTAATGCAGAATCAAAATCATTCAGTTTATAGTAACATCTGCCAATTTCATAGTTAAGCTTATAAGAATAAGCTGTATTGACCATGTCTAAATAAAGCTTCAAAGCGCCCGAATAATTACCTAATTGATACAATCCCTTTGCGGCTTCCAGCTTCTTATTTTCTATATCGGAGTTATCCTGAATATAGTACTCTGATTTTGCCATAAAACTATTCTATCACAGTTATTGCTCTAAATCATCCCATAATTTTTGGTTTGAAGCTAAATCTGATAGAATATCATCTTCAAAAACGTCTACAACACCCTCTGCAAAAAGCTCATTCATTCTTTCAAGATGAGAAAAATCACCTTCATCACTCATTGCAATTTTGTTAAATTTGTTAATATCACAATCTCGTTGGAATAATTCAATAGCATTAGCAGAAATCTCAGTTTTATCAACATAAGGATTATTATTTGCAGCATAAACATTACGTTGCGCATTTGCCTTTATTGCTGCAAGGTTTAATACATTCCCTTGTCTTTCGAGTTGAGAATTTAAAAATAAATCGTTATTGTCATTTATGTTATTAAACATGAGACCCTAATCTCCCCTATTGTCCCAATAACATTATTATATATTTTTTCTTGCGTGTTATCAACTATTTAGAGGATATTTTAATAAAAAACTTACCTCTATCCTTCTTGTTGATAAGCCCAAGCTGAATGGTTATGTATACTTTCTAAAGATTCACATTCAACTTCAAAAGAATCTATTTTATCATCTTCTCTTAAAGTCAAAACGACATCTCTTAAGACATCTTCAACAAATTTTGGATTATCATAAGCATGCTCTGTTACAAACTTTTCATCTTCACGTTTTAAAAGCGGATACAATTCAGAAGATGCAGTTTTTTCAATCCTAGAGATTAAATCCTCAATCCAGACATGTTCATCTTCTGGGTATGTAACTTTAACTGATACAATCGCACGTTGGTTATGAGCACCATATTGTGAAATCTCTTTTGAACAAGGACAAAGTGTTGTTACTGGAACCTTTACCCCCAAGAAAAATCTATACTCTTCATCTTCTTCATTAAAATCTTCCAAAACTCCTTCAAAAGTACAGTCATAGCACATTGGAGCCGAAATTCCTGTCACTGGAGATTTTTTATCAATAAAATACTTAAAATCAAACTTCAAATAACCAGATTTTGCATCAAGTTTTTCAACCATTTTTACGACGCAGTTTTTTATATCAAGAGTTTTTTCTTCTCTCCATTCATTCAAAACTTCAACAAAACGGGACATGTGAGTACCTTTGTAATGCGCAGGCAATGAAACACCACAAGTCGCAGATGCATAAATCACTTTATTTTCAGCATCTTTTCTTTGTATAACAATAGGCAATTCTAAGCCTTTAATACCGACTTTTTGAATTTCTACGCCTCTAGAATCAGCTTGATTTTGAACGTCTTTCACTAGATTTCAACCCCTTCAAAGCTTTTTTGTTCTAATGCCATAAGAAGTTTTAATGCAGCAACTCTTTGAATACTAGCTGGGGCGTTTCTTAAAAGTTCAACGCCTTTAAGCATCATTGGATCGTTATCATACCAACGATTTCCCTTACCTTGATATGTATTAATGATTTCATAAACGTGTTCAATAACTTCGCCCGCAACTTGTTCTTGAAGCTGTAATAAAAAATCCTTTGCTTCTGATTTTGTTTCATCAGGTTGTAATCTCAAAAGTTCTAGAGCTTCTTTTAAAATAGGATCGCTATCATACCAACGTTTGTTAATCATCTCTTCCCTACCTTTCCTTTGTTTATTAATTCTTGCATGTATTGTATAATAAAAGATATTAAAATTCAAAGAGGATATTTATATGAAAATCTTATTAATCAACGGCGCAAACCTGAATATGCTTGGCATTAGAGAACCTGAAAAATATGGAGGGAAATCTTTAAAAGAAATTGAAGACTCCGTTATTAAAAGAGGTAAAGAACTAGGCGCAGAAGTTGATGTATATCAAAGCAATATTGAAGGTGAAATTGTTGAAAAAATTCAACAAGCTCGTGGAGTTTATGATGGAATTTTAATTAACGCAGGTGGTTACACTCACACAAGCGTTGTTATAAGAGATGCTATTTCTGCAGTGCAAATTCCGACTATTGAAATTCATATGACAAATATTCACGCAAGAGAAGAATTTAGACACACTTCGCTTTTAAGTGGCGTTTGTAAGGCAATAGTTGCAGGCTTTGGCGATGATAGCTATATTTTAGCATTAGAAGGTTTAATTAAAAGCCTATAACCGTTTTATAATTTAATTTTTTCAATTTAAAAGGCTTTGGAAATTATCCAAAGCCTTTTATAAATTATTTCTCAGCCCTATCTATTCGTAGATATAACCGTTTGTTAAGTCAATTTTAATTGGTGCTAATAATCTAATATTTACAATTTCACCTGGTTTTGTAAGTACTGTTGCACCTTTGAATAATTTTCTCCAGAAACCAATTTTATCAGGGTTAAGAGTTGCAACACCATATACCATAACAGCTTGGTCGTTTGGAGTAACTAAAAGTTCGTTTTTAATAATAACTTCGCCTTGAGTTCTAAATAATTTACCTCTTTGAACATATTTTACTTGACCTTTCATATCACTATTTTCAGAAATAAGAAGGTATTTGTCTTTAGTGACATAGTTTTGAGGTGTTTTTGCTGTATAAACATCTGTTACATTTGAGATTTGAGAGCCAACAACTGATTCAAGTTTAATAGGGAAAATTGTACCGGCTGGAACAATACCAATTGAACCTTGAACTTTTACGTTATCAACAATAAAACCTTCAGCAGTTCTTTTTTGCATAACTTCAGCCAACTTAGCATTAGGGTTAAGTTTTGCTTCTTGCATCATTTTGTAAAGAATCATAGCAACTTCAGCTCTGTTTGCTGGTCTATTAGCTTCCATTTTGCCTTCACGACCAGGCATTACAACAACTAAATCTAAAACGTGAGCTTTAGCTGCTGCCATTAAATACCACGCTGGCATTTGTGTATAGTCGTCATATGCTTTTGAAATAATATCTTCAGCTTTTTCCTGGCTGATTTGATTTGTTGTTAAAGCATTAACTGCAATATTAATAGCTTCTGCTCTTGTTACAGAGTCAAAAGGTCTATAACTTTCATTCTTAGCATCTGGAATTAAATCAAAATAAACAGCTTTTTGAATAATATCATAAGCCCAGAATTCAGGTGTTATGTCATCAAAATGGATTTCTTGAGTAACATTTGTACTTTCTTGTCCCAAAGCTTTAATTGCCATTGATGCAAATTCTGCTCTTGTTACAGGAATATCAGGTTTGTAAGTTCCATCAGGGTAACCTACCACAACACCAACTTCTGTCAAAAATTTGATTGACTGATAAGCCCAGTGATTTTCATCCATATCAGTGTAAAAAGCGTTAGCAGGATTGTTCATCATAAAGAATGCTGCTAAAACACACACACCTTTCAATATTTTCTTGAACATCGAATGTCCTCCTTTTTCCATACTATCAGTAAGTTAATATTTACCCCCTCATGCTATATGAAATATAGAGCTAATGCAAATTATTTTAACAAAACTTAAAAGGGAGAACAATGTAAAAATATTAAGTCAATTATAAAGTGCCTCTTAGCAAGCATCTAAATAGGATTTAAAGCTTTCAATATTACTAACTTTTCTCAATTTTTGTAAAGCACCACTCTCAATTTGTCTTATTCTTTCTTTAGAAAACCCTAAAGCATTTCCGATTTGTTCTAGTGTTTTTGGCTCTTCATTGTCAATACCAAATCTACGTTTAATAATCTCTTGTTCACGCTTATCCAAAATACTTATCAGCTTTGTTATATCTTTCTCTTGCAATTTGTTTTGAGTTGTATCCTCTGGAGAATCATAAGTTGTATCTTCAACATAATCTTGTATGCATAAGTCTTCTGTAACCAAGGTATCTAAACTTATAGGTTCTTTTTTTATTGCATTTTTTACTTCTTCAATCTTTCTTGAATCCAATCCCGAAATATTTGCAATTGTCTCATCATCTGCATCATAAATGTTATTACATACAATATCATTGCAAGCTTTCTTATAACGCCTGATTTTTTCGAGCATATGGACAGGAATCCTAATAGTTCTTGAATGATTTGAAATTGCTCTAATGATTGTTTGCTTAATCCACCAAGTCGCATAAGTAGAAAATTTAAAATTCTTTTTATAATCATATTTTTCCGCCGCCTTTATCAACCCTAATGAACCCTCTTGTACCAAATCCATAAACAAAACCCCTTGCCCTATGTACTTTTTTGCAATACTTACAACAAGTCTCAAATTTGCTTGTACAAGTCTCATCTTAGCTTCTTTTTTTTCTTTCTCATTTCCTTCTTGAATTAATTTTCCTAGCTCAATTTCCTCCCTTTTGGTTAGCATTTTTTTGCGTCCAATTTCTTTTAAATACATTTGCAAAATATCGTCATTATTCACAACCGAACTAAAAGTTTTTACTTCATCCATATCAGCTTGTTCTTCAATAAAATCATTGTATCTAATTGTATTGCTCATCATCTTTTTCAACCTCCGTCTACATAAATAGACGTAAATTTTAAAAAAAAGTTCCAGGGGGGGGGATATTTTGACTAGTCATTTTATACACAAGTTGGTTAGATAATAAAAAATTATGCTATAATAAATCTATGATTAAAAACGGGTATGAAGAGAAGATAGTTGTTAAATATTCAGAAGTTGACCAAAACTTAGCAATGAAGCCTTTTGCTTTATTGAACTTTTTACAAGATATCGCAAGCAAAAATGCAGAAGATTTAGGCTTTGGATATTCTTATATTCACCCACGCAACTATGCTTGGTTTTTGATTAAATATCGTATGGAATTTGAAAATTATCCGTTTGATGTACAAGAATTAACCCTAAAAACAGAGCCAAGAGGTTATAATAAACTTTTTGCGTTCCGGGATTTTGAGTTTTATAAAAATGAAAAACTTTTAGGAAGAATACACAGCATGTGGTCTATTGTAGATATAGACTCACGTTCAATAGTCCCTGTTCCAATCGCTATTGAAAGCAATCCTAAAATGGTTCCGTTTGAAAAACGTAAAGACGATTTAAGTTTTGCAAAAATTACACCGATTACAAACCCAACTTTAGAAAAAGAATTTGAAGTGAGATACAATGACCTTGATGTAAACGGACACGCAAACAACGGTAATTATATCGTTTGGGCATTTGAGCCGTTGAGTTTTGAATTCAAAAATTCACACAAAATTAAGACAATCGATATGATTTATAAAAAAGAAGCTAAATTTGGCGAAAAACTTGTTTCTCAAATTGAATTTAAAGACGAAAAGACAACAATACATAGACTTCAAAACCTTGAAGGCGAAGATTTGTTCTTGCTTGAATGTAATTGGGTGTAAATTATTTGTCGGTGCATTGCAATGCACCTTACAAGTAATTTAATTATTTAAGCTTTTCTAAAACTGTGGTTACTGCTTCTGGAGCTAGTCCAACAATATTTTCAAAGCTACCTTCGTATTTATCTAAAATTCCGTCAGGTAATTCCTGTATTCCATAACTTCCAGCTTTATCTAGTGGATTAAATTCCTCCACGTAATATTTAATCACCTCTTCGCTTAATTCTTTAAATCTAACATAACTTGTTGTTGATAAAAGTGCAGCACGATTTGTTTTTGTATTAATTCCACATAAAGCAGTCACAACCATATGTGTTTGACCTGAAAGATCTTTAAGCATATTAAAAGCGTCTTCTTTATCTTTTGGTTTGCCCATAATTTTATTATGCAAAACAACAACCGTATCTGCGCCAAGCACAATTTCATCTTTACCAACTCTGTTTACAACATCACAAGCTTTTTTTGTCGCCAAATCTTCTATTAAATCGTAAGAAAAAACATCTGTTTCAAGTTTTTCCTCGTAATTTGATGGAATAACCTCAAATTCCAAACCTAAATCGGTAAGGATTTTTTTACGTCTTGGTGAATTTGATGCGAGTATTATTTTTGTCATCTTTTACTTCTCTCTTTAAATAATTTTTCTATTTCTCTTTGGAAAATCTCAAAAGCTTCTGGAGTCATACCAGAAATTTTGAAATTTTCTTGTTTAACTATTTTAGAGTCATTAAAATTTTCCTTAAAAATAGCTAAATATTTATCAATATTTTCCATAATTTTAGTCCAACGAGTAAAAAAAGGTTTTTTATATTTCTCGATTTGACCACTTTCTGTATCAATAACTAATTGAGCATCTTCGACAGTAAAATGGATTTTATCAAAGCAACGGTTTTTATTTTGTGCTAAATTTGCTCCAATAAACTCAGTTTTATCACCAATTTTTAACCTATTAGTAACTGTCATTTCAAAAAACATATCGTTAGATTTAATTTGAAGTGTTTCACTCATTTTTTCAACAAGAGTTTTTACATTATTTTTTTGAAGTTCATTCAAAAATCTTTTTTGTGCTTGAAAATTTACATTTGATTGAATAGGTAATATTTCCATATATTTATCACTCCCTAATATCCGTTTGTTATAAACTCACGGTTCCTGAATTCTGCGCCTAGCTCTTTAGCTATTTTCTCGCAGTTTTCGACATTTATTTCTCTTTCGCCAAAGCCTGTTACAATACTTGCATAAGTCTTTATACCAGCTTCTTTACAACATTTTAGAAAATCTTTTACAGCTTCATAAGCGTTTTCGATTTTTGGCTGACAAATTTCATTGTATTGTTCAGAATTATCAGAATTTAAGCTAACAGAAGCTTCGTCTAAAAGTCCTTTAAATTCTTCTGCAACATTAGTTTTATAAATAGCATTAGCATGCCCGTTAGTGTTAACTCTAATTTTTATCTCAGGATAGTTTTTTCTTAAATATTGAGCAAATTTTTTCATCATATCTTTTTTTAAGAACGGCTCACCATATCCGCAAAACACAACATTTTCAGGTTTATATCCCCTCGCCCCTTGTGGGAGAGGGTGGCTGGAAGCCGGGTGAGGGGTGATATAATTTTCAAACTGTTCAATCACATCTTCCAAAGAATAATTATCATCGTGCCACATTTCAGCACCGCAAACGTCATCTTTTTGCTCACGCAAACAAAATACACAAGAATTTGTGCAAGCGTTTGTAAGATTAACATAAACGGTGCTTGGATTTGGCTCATTATTTATTGAATAAACTAAGGTATACATATTAATACTCCTCTGTTATTCAATTATATAACAAAAAGTTTAAATCCTAGTATCTTCTGCAAGTTTAAAATAATCTATCATTTTAAAAATAGCATTGATTTCGTTGTATAAAATGCTTATTGGTGAAAGATCTTTTAAAGGTTTATATATATTGCATATTTCAAATAAATTTTTGGGCTTAGCAATCTTGAAACAGACTTGGTTGTTTTTACAAGAACAGCCGATGTCTTTTCTTCCAAATGTTGTCTGAATATTCTTGAATCTTTCTATAAATGTTGGAGTTAAAAAATATCTAGCATCAATTTCGTCTTCTGTATAGACTGTAAAACTACGTGTTAGTTCTACATCTTCGAGTTTTGTTTGTTTAAATTTTCTAAAAAAAGACCAAGATGACCATATAGAATATATTGCTGATGTGATAGCGAGTATAAAATATTTTGCAGAATCTAGAATAAATTCCTTCATAACT
>JAZNBJ010000049.1:0-7259 GCA_045586965.1 Candidatus Gastranaerophilaceae bacterium
GTTTTGATAAATTATGCCAAATTTATGCAAAATTCTAGGTATAATTTACTCTCTAAAAGTAATTTAAACGCCTATTTACATAATATATATTATGACCATTTATCGAACCGATACAAAAAAGCTGATTTTAAGACTGCTGAAAGCCTTTTTAACATAAACTTCTATGTAGAAGACGCTCGAAAAGCCATTTTGAATATAAATGAACAGTATGACCTTATATTCCTCGATGCTTTCACTTTCTCCAAAGCTCCTGAATTATGGACAGTAGAATTCATGGCTGAGCTATATAGACGTCTTTCTCCTACTGGAATGCTTATGACTTATTCAAATTCAGCACTTGTTAGAAATACTTTTTTAGAAAATAATTTTTATGTTGGCAAAATATATTGTCCTAAAACGAAAAAATATATAGGAACAATCGCAACTAAGGAAAAAAATCTTATTGAACATCCTCTTACGAATTATGAAATGGGCTTGTGCAACACAAGAGCTGGCATTCCTTATCGTGATCCAAGTTTAAATCTAACTAAAGAACAAATTTTAAAACAGCGTGAAATGGCTTTTAAAACTAGCGATTTGATGACTTCCTCTCAATATATGCGTTCAAGAATGTCCTCAAAAGAGGAGGTAAAAAATGAAGAATAAATATGATGTAATTATAGTTGGCGGCGGCACTGCGGGCGTAAGTTGTGCTTGGAATTGCGGTATAAAAGGTCTTAAAACCTTATTAATAGAGCAAAACTCTTTCCTAGGCGGAAGTATAACCTCATCTTTGGTAATTCCTGCAATGAAAACAAGCGAAAATGCGATAAATACTGATTTTTTCGACAATTTTTATAAAAATTTAAAAAATATAAATGGTGCAATTACTTATTCTGACGGCAATAAAGGTTGGTTTAACCCTGAATTATCAAAAATTGTCTTAGATAGTATGATGCAAGAAGCAAATGTAGATATTTTATTTGAACATGTAGTTACTTCTATACAGAGTGAAAACAATAAAATATTATCAATATCTATCGAAACGTTAAATGTCAATAATAAATCTCTTAATAAAAGCATTTTATTATCGCCACATATCGAAACGATATACTTAGTAGATGCGACAGGTGATGCGAAAATTTGTGAAAAATTAAATTGCAAATTTTTAGAAAATTTTGAGAACGAAACTCAGCCGATGAGCTTGCGTTTTATAATGAGTGGCGTAAATATTAAAGAGTTTTCTGAATGGTTATTGGCTTATGATACAGATAGAAACGTCTCTACAGCCTGTCATACAGAAGGCGAAATTCACGTTTCTACGGCTTATACGTGGGATAAGGGGCTAAACTGGGCCCTAAGACCGCTATTTGAGAAAGCTTTAGAAGAAAATGTGCTCAAAACCGAAGACTGTAACTACTTTCAGCTATTTTCAGTAGCTGGAACAAAGGACTCAATAGCTTTTAACGCACCACGTTTGATAAACCCTCGAAACCCTTATATAGAAGGGCGTTCAGCTATTTTAAGGCTATCGAATTTTTGTAAAAAATATTTACCAGGCTTTGAGAATGCACACATTTCAAACATTGCAAACTCGCTTGGAGTGAGGGTTTCGAATAGAATTAAGGGCAAATACGTTTATACTTATGAAGATTTAATTAACGGAAAGACATTTGAAAATCCAGTTGTAATTTCAAATTACCCTGTCGATATTCATTCTGATAAGAAAGATTCTTCGACATTAGAACAAGTTTATAAAGAATATCAATTGCCTTTAGAATCGCTTTTTGTAGAAGGATTTGACAATTTATTTGTAGCAGGAAGATGCCTTTCTGCAGACTTCAAAGCACAAGCAGCACTAAGAATTATCCCTTCTTGTTTCTCGATGGGCGAAGGTATTGCAAAATACATTTTAAAAATATTAAATTAACACTCAAAGTTATTTGTGATTGTATGAATATATTCTAAAATTTGGCTAAAATAAGTTAGATTAGTATCGCCATTAATAATAATATCAGCTTCTTCTCTTGCAGGTTTTACGTATTTTTCTCCTGCGCCTAAGATATAATCCCAATGTTTTTTAGCCTCATCTAAAGCTTGGTTACGTTCAGTATAAGCACGTTTCATAAATCTTTCACGGCGGATATTAATATCAGTCTCTACGTAGACTTTAATATCAAAAATATCTTTTACATCTTTATACATAGATGCCATACCTTCTACTACAATAATTTTGTTAGAAGGTACAAATTTAGCTTTCGGAACAGAAATTCCTGTGCCGTTGATTAAATATTCTGGTGAATAAATATCTTCGCCTTCAGAAATCTTTTGCAAATCTTCTTTTAAAATATCTAATTGAAAACTCTCAGGAGAATCTACGTCATATCCATTATCTCTGAGAGCATCAAAAGTTCCATATATTTTAATTAATTCTGAAATATCATTGAAATAATTATCTGTTGTCAAAATTGTCACAGGCATATTAAATTTGCTTATAACATTCGATATTTCATGACAAATAGTCGATTTTCCAGAAGCAGATTCACCTGTTATACCAATCAAAATTCTTTTATCTGGGTTTGATATCAAACGTTTTGAAAAACGTTGTATAAAATCATATCTAACATCTATAAAGATTGGCTCTGCAGATTTAGTATCATAAGCTAGAACTTGTTTAAACTTAGACTGTAAATAAAACGCAAGCAACTCTCTGCCTGTTTTTTGTGAAAAGTCCGGCTTTAAAAATTTATCAGTTGAATTTATTTCTTTTTCTATTAAATGGGATAACCCATCTTTATTATCTTCAATCATAATTCACTTCCGATGTTTTATTATTATACCGAATAAATTTTTTCGGTAAAGAGGGAAATTATTAAGATTCAAAAAGTTCACTGATTTTATCAGCAATATCTCTTGGATCAATTTCTTGTGTCACTTTATTTATATCTTGAGCCATTTGATACAACTTAGCAGCTTCGACTTTATCACCCATAATTGAAGTTGCACGAGCTAAGTTAAAATGTGCTAATGCGTAACTTGGATTAGATTCGATAGCTTTTTGGAAACAATCAGCAGCCTTTTTTACTCTGCCTAAATCATCTAGGTAAATAACACCAAGGTTATTATGTGCAATATCATAATTTGGATTAAATTTTATAGCTAGCTCATAAGACTTGATAGCTTCTTCTGTATCAGCTTTTCCCCAATATAAGAAACCTAAATTACAATGAATTTTTGGATTATGAGGCTGTAATTCCAAAGCTTGTCTATAAACAGCTAAAGCATTATCATAATCTTCTTTGTCATAAAAAGCACTACCTAAATTTACATAAATATCAATATCTTCTGGAGTTAATACATATGCAGTTTGATATGCTGATATTGCAGCATCTGGATCAGATTTATTCTCTTGATATACAAATCCCATTGTTTGAGCAATAACGCTTGTCCAAGAACGGTTTGGATTAAGAGTAATTGCTGTTTGATAATTTGATATAGCTAAGTCAAATTCACCTTTTATGTAATAAATATTAGCTAAATTTGAATACAAATCTGGCATGTTTGGTGCCATTGAAATTAGTTTGTTATAAACTTCAATCGCTTGGTTATAATCACCTTGTTCTTCATATGCTCTACAAAGATGTCTGTACGCTGCAATATTAAATGAATCCAACCAGATTGCCATTTTGTATTCTGTAATAGCATCTTCAAAATATCCAGTAGACAAATAGATATCACCTAAAACACAATATAAAGGTGCGAAGCCTGGCGCAGTTTCAATAGCTTTTTTATACAAATCAATAGCTTTTGCATAGTCTTTAATTTGTATTGCATAAAAACCAAATAAGAATAATGGCAAAAATCTTAAATAAGAGACTCCCTTTATAATATTTCTTACCGCAATTTTATCAAAAGGAGCTAAGAAAAACGCCTTTGTTTTTTCTACTAATGCCATAAATTTAGTTTTATTGTTTTTAAAAGATGAAGCCTCATATAGTTTATATAACAAGTGATGTGCACTTGAGGAACCTAATCTTGAGCATTGTATTGCTGCTAACGCAGCATCAATTGCATCTGTAAAATGAGCTTTTTTTACAAATGTTTCAGCTAACATATAGTAAGCTTCGTAATAAACATTCTTTTTATCTAAGGCAATTGTTAAATAATTAATAGCCTTATCTAAATCACCTTTGTGATAGAAGGCAACACCTAATTTGTAATATATTGTTGGAGAATCTATTGATGTTTCCATTGCCATTTGATATTCTGTAATCGCTTCATCAATATATTGGCAAGCATTATAAATATCAAGATGCCATTTTAAGTACAAGTCTCCCAATCTTATGTGTAAATTTGGATTAAAAGGGTCTTTTTGCAAATCCAATCTACATCTTTCAATTTGGTTATACATTTTATTTTTAGTCAACTTTTCAGTTGTAATATTACTTTCTATCAACTTTTTCATTCCTATTCTTATAATTAATCAGTATTTTTGCTATACGCATACATATAATATAATAAATCTTGTCTTGATTCTTCTGGCATCGTATTGAACATTGCCGTATGTTCGTTTTCATAAACAGCATCAATCTCAGTTATGATTGCCTCGAAATTAATTATACCATAATCTTTTGGTAAAATAATAGAACCATTAAATCTTTCCTCAATTTCAAACTTGTCATCTGAATGGAATTTTATATAATCAGTTGCAATTTCAAAAGTCTTATAATGCCTGATGCTATTATCTTTGGTCACTTCTAACCTCTCAATAGCATTAATCATCGGCATCTGTTTACCAGGTGTTAAATGAATTGAGTTATAGTCTAATTCTATCGAAAATACATCTTCAATAGGAGAAGTTATAACTATCGTATTAAAATCAATAGTTCCAAGCTTGGAGAAAGCTTTAACTGTCATTTTTTGACCAACTTGCAAAAAATTAATATAACGCATAAAATATTGAGGCAGATTTAACTCTAACCTATCGTCTTTTACGCTCTCAATTTCACACGTCATTTCAACCATATTATTTTCTTTGAGAAAATATAAAGTTAATTTTTGACCCTTCGCTAATAAGTCCATATATAGATTATAATTAAATTAATTCAAAAAGACAATATTATAAGCTCATCTATATAGATTAAATTAGTAAGGAAGATCTTGGACAAATTTGGGTACTTCTACTTCTTGCATAGGAACTTCCTTTTGTATTAAATTCTTTTTGCTATAAGAAATCCAATTAAATAACAAAACAGAACTTGGCTTATCAATATTTCCGTTAATAATAGAACGAAACTCTTTTGTATTTTTCATTGATAATTGAGGAATTTTGTCAAAATCTTCTGGTAAAACATTTGTTTTTGTTTCTTCACCAGTAAGCATAACTAATAACTTATTAAATGAAAAATCTCCAAATGCCCCTAAGCCATTAACAACTTCATCTGATAATCTCCCTAAAACAATAAGCTTTGCATTATTGTCAACAGGATTAAAGCGTCCTTTTATAAATAAAGCCATTAAAGGACCTTGAGATTGAAGCATATTAATATTTGCAATACCGTCTTCTAAAGTTATATCACCTCTTAAATATTTAAATAGACCTGTATCTTTAAGTGTTATTGCCTTTGTAACTACGCTCAAAGAAGTTCTTAACATGTTATCAGCTATTACATTTTGTGCATATAAAAGATGTTCTAATTTCCCTAGCGAAGACATTCTACCATTATTAACAATAAATTTAATATCACCATTAAGAGATTTTTTTGAAGTTAGTTCACCCTTCAATGATGCATCAAAATCCATGGTGCCACTTATATTATCTTTTCTTGTAGATATAATATTAAATATAGGTTCAGCACTTACTCCACGAGTCATTATATCTGTTTTAAAATTCTCATCTCTTAAATTATACTCAACTTTACCAGCAAGTTTTCCATTAAATATCTCTGATGAAATATTTTTGAGTGTAATCAAGTCATTTTTCAATAATATATCTGAAGATAAAGCATAAATATAAAGAGGTGAGTCATATATATTTGCCAATATTTTTTCTGAATAAAACTTGCCATCTATAATCGTTATAGGTAATAATTTTACAGCAGGTGAATCTTTATACATTAAAAAAGTATCAGTATTAATGTATTTCGACTTAATATTTAAACCTGAGAACTTTAATCCATCCGCAAAATTAGTCGATAAATTACTATTTAAAGAAACAGAAGAATCTGCAACTTTAATAAAAGGTGCATTAATCTGTACTAAATTTTTATTAAAATCTAAAACCGCATTTGTTATATTTAGCTGTAAAGCTTGACTAAATATATTATTAATCAGTATTTGCCCAACAATATCTGGAGATTTAAGTTTCCCATTAAGAAATACATCACCTTTTAATTGAAGTATACTATCAGCGATATGTAAACATAGTTGTTGAGGTATAAAAATTCTAAGGTTTTTAAAATTTGGATCAGTGAGATTTTCAACAGAACCTGTTATTGTCGCTTTACGTTGACCTTTCAAATTAGTTTTAAAATCATTCTGGAATTTGCCATTGAACGTCGACAAGCTAAAATCATCTAGTTTCAAATTGTTTTTATCTAACTTTGCAGTTAAATTAAGCAGTGTAGGTTCATCAAACACATCGGTATTTTCAACTAACAGTTGAGAATTAATATAATTTAAAAGTTTATTACCATTAATTTGTAATTTTACAGGATATCTTAATGATTTATTTTTAAATCTCGATAAATCTTTTGAATTTATAAAACCATAACCATCAAAATTATATGAAATATTTTTCGAATTATAATTTTCAATTAAAGAATTAAATGTAATTTTAGAATTCGTCATATAAGCATTTGTATCAGGTATTTTAAGTTTTTTATCATCTACTATAAGCTTTAAAGCTGGTACTTTGATTGTATCTGTTTCCGGGGTATTACAAATAATATTTTTAACATATGCAGTGTTATTTTTATTACTATTATAACTTGCATTTTCGACAAACAAGTCAAATTTTTTATTGCTAATTTTTAATTTATCAATGTTAAGTTGTTCTTTATGTGTAACTTTCTCAAACGTTCCACCTAAATTTGCTATTAAATTAATTACCCCTGACTCTACTCCTAAAGCTTTCGGACATAGATGTTTTAAACTAACATTATTTAACTCAAGCTGTAGATCAATGTTTTTGTCAATAGAGCCCTTTGCTATAATTGGTGTTTTATTTACATATCCAATAGCTTCTTTTATATTAATTTTATTGTTTGATAAATCTATAT
>JAZNBJ010000050.1:0-4129 GCA_045586965.1 Candidatus Gastranaerophilaceae bacterium
GTTCTAAGTTTTTCTTAGTTGAATCTGTAACAACTTCGCCTAATAATTCAGCAAATCTTGATGCGTGATCAGCTTCTTCAAAAGCGTATCTTTTGAATGCTTCAGCTATTTCTGGGTATCCTTCTCTATCAGCTTGTCTTGACATTGCAAGGTACATACCAACTTCTGTACATTCACCCATGAAGTTTGCTTTCAAACCTTCAACGATTTCTGGGTCAACGTCTTTAGCGATACCGATTCTGTGCTCGTCAGCATAGTTTTTATTACCATCTTGCATTTCTTTGAATGCAGTTTTAGGAGCTTTACATACAGGGCAAGCCTCTGGAGCTGCGCCTTCAGCAGTGTAACCACATACAGTACATACAAATTTTGACATAATTTTATTTCCTTTCTTTTTCAAGCCTCTTTTTTAAATATTTGAGAAAATGATAACATATTTTTCAATTCTTGTCAGTTGTTTTTACAACATTATTGGAATAATGCATTTATAAATTCTTTTGAGTCAAAGAGTTTTAAATCTTCCATTTTTTCACCAACACCAACAAGCTTGACAGGTAGCTTTAAATCTTTTGCAATTGCTAAAACTATTGCGCCTTTTGCGGAACCGTCTAATTTTGTTAAAGCAACAGCAGTTAAATTTACGCACTCTTTGAATACACGAGCTTGTTGTAAGCCGTTTTGACCTGTATTTGCATCAATAACCAATAAGCTTTCTCTTAATGCTTCTGGTGCGTTTTTATCGATAACTGTTTTAATTTTTGATAATTCTTCCATTAAATTAAATTTATTTTGTAAACGTCCTGCAGTATCAACTAGAATCACATCATAATTTTCATTTTTTGCTTTTTGGATAGATTCATAAACGACAGAAGCTGGATCGGCTTTATCTCGTCTCACAATATCAGCTCCAGAACGTTTCGACCAAATATCAGCTTGTTCTTCTGCCGCAGCACGGAAAGTATCACCAGCAGCAATAAGAACTCTTTTGCCTTGTTGCTTAAACATATAAGCCATTTTGCCAATAAGAGTTGTCTTTCCTGCACCATTTACGCCAGTTATGAAATATATATTTAGTTCATTATCTTTAAATGCTAGTTCGCTAGAACCAGCTTCTGATAAAGTTTTTAAGAATTCTTCTTGCAGAAATTCTTTAACTTGTGAAGGTTTAATTTTTGTTTGTTTTCGAAGTTTATCAGTAAGCTCAGAAGCGTAGCCAACTCCTAAATCTGCGCTGATTAATAAATCTTCCATATCGTCAAGTACAAATTCTGAAAATTCTTCTTCAGACGCAACAGTATCGACAACATTGCCAACAAGAGCTTGTGCTGTCTTTGATACAGTTGATTTTAATTTGTCGAAAAAGTTAAACATTTTACCCCTCACCCCAACTCTGTACTTAAAGCTTGTAATGATAATACAATCTTAGAAATTTCTTACGTGCGTAGCACCCCTCCCCCTTGGAGAGGGAACTAAATATTATCTTATTTTACCCTTTTAAGCCGTTTTCAACGATAATTTTTGCTAAGATACCGTTGATGAAAGAAGAAGAGTCTTCAGTTGAATATTTTTTAGCTAACTCAACAGCTTCGTCTACAACAACTTTTATAGGAGCATCTTTAACGAATAAAAGTTCTGTAATCGCAATTCTTAAAATATCTTTATCCATTTTTACAAGTCTTGAAATATCCCAACCGTTAGAATATTTTTGGATTTCGCCATCAACTTCTTTTGCGTGAAGCTTGAATTGCTCAGCAATGTTTATTGCATAATTTTGAACTTCTGATTGGTTTTCTAGAGTTGTAAATTCAGCGATTTCGAGTGCCAAAATAGCTTTTTCTGCAACATCAAGCATTGTATCAACTTTAGCCATCATCTCATCTGTCATTGGAACTTGAACAGGTTTGTTTTTAGCTCCCAAAGGACGAGATAGGTTTGATTTGTGTTCAGCTTCATAATCATCTAAAAAGCTTTTGATATCTAATAAAGAACCAACTGTTAGTTTTAATTCCTCTGATGCTGAGTTAGATAAAATTCTAACTGATTTAAGCATGATATTTTCAAAATCATTACGTGAGTAATGAGAAATTTCTTTTTCAAATTGAGAAAATAGGATTAATGCTAATTCTCTTGAGGCACGTCTTGCTTGCATATTTTTAATTCTCCTGTAAAGTTTATCTTTTTTTATAATAATAACACAAAAAATATGATATAATAATTACAAATGTTTCATCTTTTTCCTTCCCTTGGATGGGGAAGGTGCCTGCAAGGCGGATGGGGTGATGTTTGTGAAGGGGAAAATATGGATAAAAAACGTGCAATAATTATCGTAATAGATTCAATGGGTATAGGTGCATTGCCAGACCATGCGGAATTTGGTGATGTAGCTGAGTGTAATACTTTAAAAAATGTTTGCTCTTTTAATAAAGGCTTAGACGTCCCTGTCTTAGAAGCTTTAGGTCTAGGTAATATTCAAGATTTTGATGGGATTGAAAAAACATCAACACCGCTTGGTCAATATGGAACTTTGAAAGAAAAATCTAAAGGTAAAGACACAACAACTGGGCATTGGGAAATTGCAGGTTTGGTATCAGAAAAAGCATTTGCAACATTTCCAAACGGTTTTCCTCAAGAATTGTTAGATAAATTTATCGCAGAAACTAAATGTGGCGGAATTTTAGCAAACTGCCCTGCTAGTGGTACTGCTATTATTGAAAAACTTAATGAAGAACACCACAAAACAAAGTATCCTATCGTGTATACTTCTGCAGATAGTGTTTTCCAAATTGCACTCGATACTGATATGATACCTTTAGAAACTCTTTATGAATGGTGCGAAATTGCTCGTAGATTATTGGACGAAGGTAATTATAACGTTGCTCGTGTAATTGCTCGACCATATAAGATTATTGATGGAAAACCTACTAGAATTTCTAAAGACAGACGTGATTATTCAATGGCTCCGCCGAAGAAAACTGTTTTAGACAAGTTTAAAGATGCAGGAGCAAAAGTTATTGGTATCGGGAAAATTGAAGATATTTTCTCAAAAGCTGGTATTACTCATGCTATTCATACAGGAAGTAATAAAGAAGGCTTGGAATTAACTATAAAAGCTTTGAAAAATGAGCTTCCGCTTGATGAAATGGCATATGAAGGCATTAAGATTACAGATGAAAATAGAGAAATTATTTTTACAAACTTAGTTGATACAGATATGCTTTTTGGTCATAGAAATGATGCTGAAGGATATGGAAAAGCGATTGAAGAAATTGATACATATTTAGATGAAATTTTACCTTTAATTAATGAAGATGATTTGTTGATTATTACAGCTGACCACGGTTGTGATCCAACAGTTGAGGGTACTGACCATACAAGAGAATATGTGCCTGTTCTTTATTATTCAAAAAATATTGAGGGTAAAGACTTAGGACTTGTTGAAGGTTTTGATTCAATTGCAGAACGTGTAGAAGCTTGGTTAAAATAATTTATGAATAGATCTGAATTTTTACAAAAGTATAAAAGTGATATACAGACGGAATTACTTGAATATGAATCTCAAAGACAAGGTCTTGTTTTTGACCATATACTTGTTATTTGTGGTGCTATAGTTTGTACTATTGCTTATTTTTTGATTGCTCAAAAATATACAACTATAGTAGTGGCTCATACTGATATATCTTTACTTGAAATTTTTATTATGATTGCAGTTTGCATATTAAGTTTTCGTTATTGGCTTTACTGCCTTGAAAGTTCTAATAAAAAAAATGAAGATTTTTTAATGGAAATGAAAGTGAAATTTTTAAATAAAATCTTAAAATATTTTGGGAATATATCTTGGAATGTAGATAAGAGCTCACCAGCACTAAAAGCAGAGAGTATTATTGGTGAATATAAAAATGTTCCTTTTAAAATTCTAGAAACAAAAGAAGATATTTATCTAACATTTAAATCAAGTAAAAATTTTAAATATGAGACAATTGTTAAAAATAAAAACAAGATTAATTTTAAGTTTGATTATAGAATAATAAGCTTTATTTGTTCTACACTTATTACTATTTTAATTATTACTTCACTAATTAATTCTGAAAACAAGTCTGGACTAGTTATGAAGGAATTTATTCTAGATTCT
>JAZNBJ010000051.1:0-11846 GCA_045586965.1 Candidatus Gastranaerophilaceae bacterium
TAGTGATCTTCTGGAAGAGCTTCAACTCTTTCTTTAACAAGTTTTTTAGCTTCTTCTAATTTATCTTGTCTGTATTTTCTATCGAAGTTGTGGTAAGCATCGTGAATCATTGCGCCTGCAACTTCTTCGATAATATTTTTAAGTTCAGTTGTATCGTATGGGTTTACGAATTCTTCTCTTTCAACGCCGCAAGCTTTAGCGAATTCTAATTGAGCTTCGCATTGTTTTGCGATTTCTACTTGAGCAAATTCAACAGCTTCCATGATATCGTCTTCGCTAACGAATTTACATCCAGCTTCTACCATGATAACGCTGTCGTGTGTACCAGCTACAACGATATCTAAGTCTGATTTATCAGCTTGTTGGTGAGTTGGGTTAGCAACTAACTGACCGTCAACTTTTGAAACTCTAACAGCACCAATAGGGCCTTCAAAAGGAGCGCCTGTTAACATTAATGCAGTTGAAGCACCTAACATAGCTAATGTGTCAGGTTGGTTTTGTTGATCATAACTAAATAATTGAGCTACGATTTGAATATCGTTTCTATATCCTTTAGGGAACAAAGGTCTAATTGGTCTGTCGATTAAACGAGAAACCAAAATTGCTTTGTCGCTTGCTTTACCTTCAGAACGGTTATATCCACCTGGGATACGGCCGATTGCTGACATTCTTTCTTCATAATCGATTAGAAGAGGGAAGAAATCAATCCCTACTCTAGGTTCTTTTGAAACAACGCAGTGTACGAATAACATTGTATCACCGCATCTTACTGTAACACTACCATTAGTTGACTGAGCATACTTACCAGTCTCGATTGTAACGGTTTTACCGCCAATCTCTAGTTGAAAACTTTTTGTTTCCGGTACCATTTTTCCTTCTTTCTTCCGGCTACTCGAAAGCCGGACGCTTCCATTAAATAATAATTCTTTTCGCTTCTAATTATACAATAAAAATTAAATTTGCACAAAAAAAGACTCGCTCAAAAGCGAGTCTTTTTTATTATTCATATTGAACTTTTAAGTTGTTTTCAAGTACGTGTCCTGCACAAGCCCAATAATTCCCTGGAACGGTCTTTTCACCACCATCAACAGGCTTTGGACATAGTTTTTCCCAATCATAGCCAGATTTGGAGCCAGTTCCACCATAAGGTCTAATTGAGCCATCTGCAAACCAAGTGAATGCAAATATGTCTGTACCTGCCTTCCCTGGTCCACCTTTGCCATCAATATCAACTACTACTGTACCAATCAAAGTCATATGAGCAGGATCATCGCTTGAACTAGCACCGCTAGAGTAAGCTTCGTACACAGTACCGTCTTTTGCTGTTATAATAGCAAGTGAATTGCTGCCCGAAACATCGTTAGGTCTGCTGTCGATAGAGCCTCCCTCTGTAGCTTTTAGGTGTTTTATGATTTCACCTTGATATGATGGATCTGCATTTTGCTCTAATAAATTTGTATCAGCTAAGCTATCTACACCCATGTCAGAAAGCAGTGCTGCGTTTGCTTGGTCAAACATTGCAACAGCTTTTGCTAATTTTGGACCAATTTGTGCGTTTGCAGTATTAGCAGTTAAGCTCGGTAGTGTTAAGGCAGCAACAACGCCAATAATGCCTAGTACAACCAAGACTTCTGCCAAAGTAAAACCTAATTTTTTCATATAAAAGCCTCTCTAAAAATGTTCTTGTCTCTCTTTAAATTTTAACATATTTTCGACATGGTGTAAAGTTCGCTTAAGTAAATTCTTAGTTAAATTTTGTCGTTTTTTAAAGGGGAATTGTTACAAAATTTTAACAAACTAGCAATTATATTAACAAAAATGCGTTTATATAAATAAGTGATGAAGTGTGAAGGTGTTTTATGGCTGAAGGAATTAATAATTTACAAAACTCGTTTGGAACGATTAATAGAGTTGGTTATACCGAAAATGGTAGAGCAATTTACAGTCTTGTAGATGGTGAAGGCTCTGTTGCTGGAAAGTTAACGATTCCTCAAAATCAATGTGACGTTTTTGAAAAATCATATCAAGATATTAAAGATGTTGCACCAAAGATGCAAAAATTTGCTCAAAAAATGACTCCTGAAAAAATTGAAAAAAGAAAGAAAGCAGCAAATTGGTTTTTAGCACTGTCAACATTAACAGGTTTTTTAGTTCCTGCGATTGTAGTTAGAGGTAAAGGTCAGTTTTGGAAAACAGCTTTAGGAACTATTGCAGGTCTGTCACTGGGTACTGTAGGTTCTTTTAAACTAAAAACTCCTCCTGGGGCGATGAAGTTTGCGAGAGCTACGCAAAATTTATCTAAAATCGATGCTCAACCTTATCAAGATAAATAATTAACAACAAAAAAAAGCTTGAGTTATCAGCTCAAGCGGAAAAAGGGAAAAGGGATTATTAAATTAAGGAATATTTTTTGTAATTCTTTTTAAGCGTTTAAATCAGTTATCATCTGTTATAATCGCTTTGTTTTGTTTCAACTTAAAATCTACTGTTTAATCAGTATCTTTTAAGTTTTTATGTTTGTTAAAGATTTGGCATTAAATAACTCCTAAGGTTTTGTTTTGCTTACAGTTAGCCTTAAGTAAGGCCTTTAGCTTACGCTACCGTGGTCTATGAGAAGATACCGAATGTACGTTCAACGTTATCTTCAATTACTTTCTTAACTGAATCGTACATTGTTGTTAAGGCATTTCTTTCAGTTTCAAGTTTTGCCAACTCGTTATCAATTTTCTTTTCTTTAGTATCGATTTGTTTTAATGTGTGTTCATACTCAGCTTCAGCTTTCTTTTGAGCAGCTTTGTCAATTTCGGTTGTATTTGTATAGCTAATACCGCTGTCTGAGCTTGGTGAGGTTGCTTCAAAGTCAAAGTGTAACTTATCAGTTCTTTCCTTGCCATCATATGTGTAAATTTGTATTTGACTATTTTTAACCATATTGGTTAGCCATTCAGAACTGTTTTCTTTTGTTGAGTCAACAGCTTCTGTTTTACCACCACAAGATTGAATTTGTAAGAACATATCGTAGTAGTAATCATATTTCTCTTCATCAAATGCTCTTTCGCCAACAATTTTTTCATAGTTTTCATCGCTGAATTCTTCTTGAGCAAGCGTGCTGAATTCATTAATTAATGGTTCATAAATCGCACGTTGTTCTTCTGTTAAACCAGTTGCATCGTGAACATTTGTGATAGTTTTACCTTGGTAATCAGGCTTTTCTTCTTCGTAAACAGGTTCAGTAGGTTGAGCACCTCTAGTTTCTTCGTCTTGTGCTTCCCAAGCTGCAAGTTCAGCTTCGTATTGAGTTCTTTTTTGCTCGTTTCTGCCTCTGATTTGTTCGTTTTCAGCATCAACTTTAGCTTGACCATTTTCTTGATCCCATTTAGTTAAGTTTTCAAGAATGTTATTACCTTTATCTTTTAAGTTTTCGTTTTTAGTTCTTTCGAATACTGATTGTTCTTGAGCTTTGATTGCAGCAGGGTCAGCATTTGATAGGTCCAAGCCCATCATATATACTGCAAAGTCATCAGCATCGCCATCAGGTTGTTCTTCAATAAACTTATTATATTTGCTATTGTTGCGTTCAGATAATAATAAGTGACCATTTTTTACAAGTCCATATCTGTCACCAGTTGCTCCATAGATTGCATTTTCGCCAGTTAATGATGCAAAAGTTGCTGTAATAGTGCTTGTTGTACCATTTTGCATGTTCAACGCATTTGCTGTTAATGTTGTTGCGTCTAATGCTTCGTTGTACTTTTCCCAAGCAGCGTCACTTTGTGTTGCTAATTGAACTTTTGCTGCTAGTAATTGTTGTGCTCTTAATTCTACGTCGTGCAATCTTGCTGTGATAAATAGCAATCTTGCTTGAGATGCTGCCATACCCATAATCGTTATTCCTTATTTCTTGTCCCTTGTGTCATGTGTTACGGCACAATTTCTGAAAACTTTAATGTTTTGAAGAAGTTTGTTACAAAACTTAATATTATTAGCCTGAAAGTCAATAAAATCGGTATTTTTGCTTTGTTAAGTTTTGTTAACTTATGGCAGACTTTACAATAAATCATTATGATTGTATTATTAATATAGTAGTTTGGAGGGATTTTGGTAGAGAAGTTTAGAATCCATGGCGGGGAAACTCTTAGAGGAGAAGTGTCAGTCGGGGGCGCAAAGAATTCCGTACTGAAGCTTTTGGCCGCATCAATATTGGTAAAAGGTTGTGTAAAAATATATAATGTTCCTGATTTAACTGACGTAGCTATAATGCTAAAAGTATTGTCAGAATTGGGGGCAAAGCTTGATTATAATAAGCAAGAGAAGTCAGTTGTAATTGATTCTACTAACATTACATCAATTACAGCTAAGTATGAATTAGTAAGTAAAATGCGCGCTTCGTTTACTATTTTAGGGGCTTTGATTTCTAGATGCAAAGAAGCTATTGTTGCGCTTCCTGGAGGTTGTGCAATTGGTGAAAGACGCGTTGACTTCCATATTAAGGGTTTAGAAACTCTTGGTGCAAAAATTAAAATTGAAAATGGTTATGTGCATGCCAAAGGTGCAAAATTAGTAGGTTCAGATATTTATTTAGATATTCCATCTGTTGGTGCAACTGAAAACTTGATGCTTGCAGCTGTTACGGCACAAGGTTCTACAAGAATTCAAAACGCAGCTCAAGAACCTGAGATTTTAGACTTGGCTAATTTTTTAAATGCGATAGGTGCTGATATTTCTGGCGCAGGGACTTCTGAAATTGTTATTAACGGTGTGAAAATTGAAGATTTGCATTCTGTTGAATATACAACAATTCCTGATAGAATTGAGGCCGGTACGTATATGGCTGCAGTTGTAGCAACAAGAGGTAAGGCTTTAATTAAAAATGTTTATCCTGCACATTTAACATTTTTCAACGATAAATTGATTAAAATGGGTGCAAATATTAAGCTTGCAGATCCTACAACTATTGAAGTAAGTTGCAGAAATCGCTTGAATTCAATCAATTTTGTAACTCAGCCATACCCAGGTTTTCCTACTGACTTGCAAGCTATTGCCATGACTCTTTTAACTACAGCGAATGGTGTTGGTATAATTACTGAAAGCTTGTATGAAAATAGATTTATGCAAGTTCCAGATTTAAGAAGAATGGGCGCTGATATTCACCAAGATAGAAACCATGCAATTATTAAAGGAGTTAAACATTTAACTGGTGCAAATATTGCAGCAAGTGACTTAAGAGCAGGGGCTGCGTTAGTAATTGCTGCTCTAATGGCAAATGGTGAATCTATTGTTGAAAAACTTCATCACATAGACCGTGGTTATGAATGTTTTGAAGATAAATTACGTAAACTTGGCGCTAAAATTCAACGCTTTAATGATGATGAAACAATTAATAATATGGGGGTATTAAATGAGTCCCGCTTATAAGAGATGGTATGACCACGATCCAAAACTATTGGAAGTTATTGAGCTTTTAAAAAATTATCAAGATGAGCTAAGAGAGCATGCTGTTGTATTTTTGGATAAAGTAGAACAAAGTTGTTCAAAAGAGGCTATTGACAGATTTTATGATATGGTAAAACCTGTAAATGGTTGTAGATGGTACGACAAAGATCCTATAATTTCAAAAACTGTTGAAATTATAAGAGTTGTGCCTCAAGAAGTTCAACATGCTTGTGCTGAAAGATTTATTGCAGCACTAAAAGAGCTTGGTATTGAGTACGAAAGCCCGAATTATAAAGAATGAGACTAGAGTCAGCATCATTTTTTGATGATTTTCAAAGAAAAATTAATAAAAACAAAAGTTTTACATTGACTGGATTGACTTCATTCAGTCGGCTTTTGTTATTAAAATATATAAAAGAAATTTCAAATAAAAAGATATTATTTGTAACCTCAACAGAGCAGCTAGCATTACGTTATAAAACGGATTTAGAACGTATTTTTGATATAAATTCTTCTATGCTTCCGTATCAAAACATTTCTTGTTATGAAGTTGTACAAAATAATTTGTATGATTATGAAAAACAAATATCAGTTTTAAGAAGTAATCCTGATGTCGTTATTGCGCCTTGTAAGGTATTGACTGAAAAATTTCCAAATAAAAAGTTTTTTGAAGAAAACTCTTTAAATCTTAAAATAGGTGATTCTATTGAACAAAGAGAACTGTTGAAACAACTTGTAAAGCTGGGCTATAAACGAGCAACAATGGTTTCTGATATTGGCGAGTTTTCGATTAGAGGTGATATTTCTGATATTTATACATTGACAGATAATCCAGTACGAATTGAGTTCTGGGGTGATGAAATTGTTGACATTAGATATTTTAATAATGAAACCCAAAAATCTGTTGAAAAGATTAATGAAATTGAAATTTTACCAGCTTATAAGTTTGTTATACCTCAAGAATTAACAAAAGATTTTCCATCAAGTTTAAGGGAAATTTTTAATGAAGAAGGTTATTTTGAAGGAATTGGGGTTTATCAATCTTATTTTAATAACAAGTTAGTTAATATTTTAGACTACTTTGAAGACTATATTATAGTTTTTGATGAATTAGTTGAAGTGTTTGCCAAAATTGCTCAAATTGATGAGAATTATAATAAATCTTATGAAGAAGCTTTAAAATTAAGTTTAATCGAGCCGTTAAAAGAGTTAAATCATTATTCAGAGAATGATATTATTCAGAAAACTGCAGGGTTTCAGAAAATTTCTTTAAACAATTTCTTGTCAGATGAATGTAACGAAGTTATTGATATTGATTCTCAAAATGTTCAGATTTTTGATGCTGATATGGATAAAGTTGCAGAGTTTTTAGCTTCTAAAAAAGATTATCAAATAAGCATTGCAACTGATTATAAAGAACGTGTTAGAGAAGTTTTGAATGAGTATGGAAATTTTGATGTTGAATTTATTGATAGTATAAATTCTTCTGGTACAGAAATTTCTGATGGAAAGATACTTCTTGTAACCGATAGAGAGCTGTTCAATAAGCGTCAAAAAGACGTGCCTTCTGGACGTAAAAGACATTATAAAGAAAAAGCAGAATATATTGAGAGCATTAACGATATTAAAGAAGGAGAATATGTCGTTCATACCATTCACGGTGTTGGTGTTTATTTAGGCTTGACAAAGCAAGAGTTTGACGGACAACTGAAAGATTATTTGACAATTGAATATGCTAATAAAGATAAACTTCATATTCCAGCTGAACAAATTAATATGCTTTGTAGGTATCGAGGCTCAGGACAAATTAGACCTAAACTTTCAAGAATGGGCGGAAGTGATTGGGAAAATACAAAATCTAGGGTTAAAAAAGAAGTTGAATCAATTGCGTATGACTTATTAAGGCTTTATGCAAGAAGAAAAATGCAAGAAGGTATAGCTTTTGCGCCGGATTCGCCATTGCAAGTTGAAATGGAAGAAGCGTTTGAATATATTGAAACACCAGACCAGAATAAAGCAATTAATGATATTAAGTCAGATATGGAAAATTCTACTCCAATGGATAGGTTAGTCTGTGGTGATGTTGGGTTTGGGAAAACAGAAGTTGCTATGAGAGCAATGTTTAAGGCTGTAACATCTTTAAAACAAGTCGCGGTTATCGTCCCTACAACTGTTTTAGCATTACAACATTATCAAACAATTAGTGATAGATTTAAACCTTTTGGGATAAATGTCGAGCTTTTATGTCGTTTTAGAAGCGCAAAAGAACAAAAAGAAACTATAAAAAATCTTGTAACTGGTAAATGTGATGTGGTTGTAGCTACTCACAAATTATTGCAAGACAACATTTCTTTTAAAGATTTAGGCCTACTCGTGATAGATGAAGAACACCGATTTGGTGTAAGACATAAAGAAAAATTAAAAGAATTTAGAGAAAATATTGATATTATTTCAATGTCTGCAACGCCAATTCCACGAACTTTGTATATGTCTCTTTCAGGAATAAAAGATATTTCTGTAATTAATACTCCTCCTCAAAATCGTCTGCCAATTAAAACTTTTGTCGGTGAATATAATGAGCAGATAGTTAAAAATGCAATTACAAATGAATTAGATAGAGATGGACAAGTTTTTTACCTATATAATAGAGTTGAAACAATTGAAGAATTTAGATTAGAACTTCAGAAGCTTGTTCCAAATGCGAGAATAGCTGTCGGTCACGGGCAATTAAGTGAAAAACAACTTGAAGAAGTTATTGTTGATTTTTCAAACCACGAATACGATATTTTGATTTGTACAACAATTATTGAGAATGGTCTAGATATTCCAAATGCAAATACAATTATTATTCATGAAGCTGATAAATTGGGCTTGGCACAGCTTTATCAACTTAGAGGACGTGTTGGTAGAAGTGAAAAACAAGCATATTGCTATTGTTTGTATAAAAAATCAAAAGAATTATCAAAAGAAGCTTCAGAAAGATTAAAAGCAATAAAAGAATTTACTACACTAGGAAGTGGTTATCGTATTGCAATGCGTGATGTCGAAATTCGTGGTGTTGGTAATGTTTTAGGTACAAAACAGCACGGACATATGATTAATGTTGGGTTTGATACATACTGCCAATTACTCGAAGAAACTGTTATGGAGCTGAAAGGAGAGGGTGAAAAAGTTAAAAAACCAACTATTGTTGATATTAATGTAACAGCATTTATTCCTGATGAATGGGTTGGGTCAACAGAACAAAAGATGATTGAATACAAACGTTTAGCAGATGTTAAAAATGAAACTGAGCTTGATTATATTGTTTCAGAGTGGAAAGATAGATTTTCAAGAATTCCTGATGAGGTTGAAAGTTTAATAAAATTAATAAAAATTCGTTTACTAGCAACCGAATGCAATATCTCAGTAATTCGTGAAGCCGGAGATTTAATTAGAGTATACACTCCTTTTAGTCAATATGAATGGAATATATTAAAAAATAAATTGGATAGAAATATATTAAGAAGCGTAAAATTTACAATAGCGCCAAAAAGCTGTAATGAAGGCAAATCAATTCTTTTATTAAATTCGCAATATTCAAGTTTTGAAGAAATATTTAACATTTTAACAAGTTTGTTTTATGATATAAAAAAGGGTGTTAATACATATTTATCAGAGAATTAAACAAAAAAAATCGAAATTAAAAATAGAGGAGTATATAAATGAGAAAAATTTTAACTTGTGCCGCTTTATCTGTTATTTTACTTTCAGGTTGTTCGTTTATGAAAGAAAAAACTGGTATAATCAAAGTTAATGATACCTATATAACAAAAACAGAATTTGATAAAGCTATTGATAAGGAAATCAATGCGTCATTCTTGAAAAATTTTGGTGGTGCTGCAAATTTTGTAAAATCTGATGAAAATGCTCTATATGCAGTTTTTAAAGATAAAGCTGTAAATGAGTTAATTGTAAAATCTTTATTAGATGCTGAAATAGAAAAAAGAGGCATCAAGGCCTCTGAAGCAGATATAGAAGCTGAAATAGAAGCGCTTGTTAATAGGGTTGGTTCTATGGATGTACTTAATAAAACACTAAAACAAAGAGGCGTGTCTAATAAAGAGTTTAAAGAAGGTCTTGTGACTCAAATAAGAATTAGAAAATTGGCAGAGTCAATTGAAAAAATTGAGATTACAGATGCGGAAGCTGAAAAATTCTATAAAAATAATTTAGCTGAATTTAAACATTCGGAACAAGTAAGAGCTTCTCATATTTTGATTTCTGCAGATTTATTACAACTTATTAGAGAATATAAATCTAAAAATAAAAATATTTCAGCGACTGATTTAAATAAAAAAGTTGAAGAAAAAATGGAAGAACAAAGAATTAAAGCTGAAAAAGTTTTAGCAGAAGTGAAAGCTGATCCAGATAACTTTGAACAATTAGCAGAAAAATATTCAGATGATAAAGCTAGCGGAGAAAGAGGCGGGGAATTAGGCTTTTTTGCAAGAGAAACTATGGTTAAAGAATTTTCTGATGCAGCTTTTGCAATGAAACCGGATACAGTTTCTGATAAATTAGTTCAATCAACTTATGGTTATCATATTATTAAAGTAACAGATAGAATTGAAGCTGGCACAACACCTTTTGTAAAAGTTAAAGAAGATATTAAATTTTATTTAGCAACAAAAGAACAAATGAAAGTTCTCAAAAATTTAACAGATGGTTTAATGAAAACTGCTAAAATTGAATATTTAAAAGAAGAATACAAACCAAGCAAAGATATTCAAAAAAAAGTTAAAGATGAAATAAAAAAATAAGGAGTAATAAATGAATACAGCAACAGTAATTGGTAGAGCAGGACAAGATGCTGAAATAAGATATTTTGAATCTGGAAAAGTGAAGACAACTTTTTCGTTAGCTGTTAATAGATGGGATTCAAAATCAAAAGATAATGTTACAGATTGGTTTAACATTGAAGTTTGGGATAAACAAGCTGAATTTGCTGGTGAATACGTAAAAAAAGGACGTGAAGTAGCTGTAGATGGTAGAATTTCTATAAGCAAATGGACAGATCAAACCGGTGAAGAAAAAGAAAGATTTCTTGTAGTTGCTAATGATATAAGACTATTAGGCTCAAGAAGAGATGTTGAAGGTTAGTCTATAATATGATTTTTTCAGAGATTGCAGGTATAATTGCGGATGATTTGACTGGTGCTAATGATACAGCGCTCCAGTTTCAGCAAAGGGGTGCTAGCACAAAGATTTTGCTTGACAGTGAATGTGACCCAAAAGTTAAATCCGGTTGTGAAGTTTGGGCTTTGTCGAGTGAATCAAGAAATGTGCCAGAAGAAGTCGCAGTTTCTCGAGTGGAAAATGCTGTAAGGACTTTTGTCGAGAATTTTTCTTTTGATAATTACTACAAGAAAATTGATTCAACATTGAGAGGGCATATTGCGTTAGAAACACTAACTATGTTGAATATCTTAGAATATGATGCCGCAATTATCATCCCAGCTTTTCCTCAAGAAGGTAGAATTACGGTAGGAGGCTATCATTTAGCAAAAGGTGTGCCTATTGGAAAAACTGAAATTGCAATTGACCCGCATTCTCCTATTACAGAATCGCATGTTCCTACTCTTTTGAAATCTCAATTGCCAGAGGCAATGGAAGATATAATAGGAATTATAGACTTAAGAACTGTGATGAATGGCGCTGGGCCTGTTTTAATGAGAATTAATGAGCTTGTTAAAGAAGGTAAAAAATTAATTGTCGCAGATTCTACTTCGCTGACTGATATTGAGCAGATAGCTTTGGCTATTAAAAAAAGTGAATATAAATTACTTCCAACAGGTACAGCAGCTGGGGCACAAGTATTATCAAAATATTGGCTAGCAGGTATTGAAAAAGAGGATATGAGTTCTAATATTAGTATTGGAAGTTTGCCAAAATTAATCGTATCTGGAACTGCGACCCAAATTACTGCAAATCAAATAAAGAAATTGGAACAATCTGATGATTATGAAGACATTAATTTTATTGCACTTGAAGCAAATGAAATTTTAGAAGGTGTAACTGATAATCTTGTAGATAGAGTTGTTTTAAACCTTATTAGTGGTGTAACAGTATGTGTTCATACCTCAGATTTAATTGCTAATTTTGATGGCTTTTCGGATGATTCTTTTAATGCGGAATTGACACGAGAAAAATTCGCAAGTATGATAACTGATTTCTTGGCAGAATTAACAAAGAAAATTACAGAAAGAATCGGTGTTGTCTTAATAACTTTAGGCGGTGAAACTTCTTACAAATGTTGTAAAGCTATAAATTCTAATGAATTAAGACTTATTGATGAAGTAGTTCCTGCAATATCTTTGTGTTCTGATATTAATCACAGATGGATAATTACTAAATCTGGAAATTTAGGAAAC
>JAZNBJ010000052.1:0-13733 GCA_045586965.1 Candidatus Gastranaerophilaceae bacterium
TATACAAAAATAAGTAGAACACTATATGTAAAAGAAAAGACAGAAAGGTAAATTATGTCAGAAGAAAAAATCATTAACGAAGAAACTGTTGAAACAGTAGAAACTGTTGAAGAAGTGGCAGCTGAAGAAGTTGTTGCAGAAACTGTTGAAACAGAAGAAGTTGTTACTGAGCTTCCAGCTAAGAAACAACGTTCAAGAAAGAAAAAAGTAGAAACTCAAGAAGTTAAGCCTGAATCAGAATGGAAAGAACAAGTTGTTCAAATCCGTCGTGTAACAAAAGTTGTTAAAGGTGGTAAAAAACTTAGCTTCAGAGCTATTGTTATCGTTGGTAACAAAAAAGGCCAAGTTGGTGTTGGTTGTGCTAAAGCTTCAGAAGTTATTATTGCTATTCAAAAAGCAATTGCTGATGGTAGAAAAAATCTTATTACAGTGCCTATCTTTAAAACAACTATTCCTCACCCAATCACTGGTAGATCAGGTGCAGGTGCAGTTATGTTAAGACCAGCTTCTCAAGGTACTGGTATTATTGCAGGTGGTGCAGTTCGTTCAGTTCTTGAACTTGCGGGTATTGAAAACATTCTTTCAAAATCTTTAGGTTCTAAATCACCTCTTAACGCAGCTAACGCTACATTAGAAGCTTTAAAAGCTCTTAGACCATTCAGCGAAGTTGCTAAAAAACGTGGTTTAACAATGGCTGAATTATTAAACTAGTAGGCTATTAAATATTAGTTTTTAAATAATAAAATTAGAAAAAGGAATAAAAAAATGGCAAAAACAAAAGTAGTTAAAATAAAACTTGTTAAAAGTTTAATCGGATCTTCAGAAGCTCAACGCAGAGTTGCAGCTGCATTAGGTCTTAAAAAGTTAAACCAAGTTGTTGAACACCACAACAGTGCAACAATTATGGGTATGGCTAATAAAATTTCTCACTTAGTAGAAGTTTCAGAATAGTAATTAATTAGTAAAGGAAAATAAAAATGGCAGATAGAATTACATTAGAAGATTTAAGACCAGCTGAAGGTTCAACTGGTAAATCAAAAAGAGTAGGACGTGGTCGTTCATCAGGACATGGTAAAACATCTTGTCGTGGTCACAATGGTGAAGGTCAACGTTCAGGAAGAACAGCTAAAAGAGGTTTTGAAGGTGGTCAAATGCCAGCTTACAGAAGACTTCCTAAATTAAAAGGCTTCCAAATCATTAATGCTAGAAACTATGCAGAAATCAATGTTGGCAGACTTGCTGAATTAGATTTAGCAGAAGTATCTTTAGCAGCAATGAAAGAAATCAGAAAAGCTCACCCTTCTTGTGATGGTTTAAGAATTTTGGGCAATGGTGAAATCAAAAAAGCTATTACAGTAAAAGCTGACTATGTTTCTCCATCAGCAAAAGAAAAAATCGAAGCAGCAGGCGGAAAGGTTGAATTAGTATAATGGCAAACGGAATTTCAGGCAAAATGAGAATGCCGACCACGGCAGATTTGGTATCAATGTGGAATGCATCAGGTTTGAAAGAAAAATTAATTTTCACATTCTTGATGTTAATCTTATTCCGCTTGGGTATCCATTTGCCTTTATTCGGTGTTAACAATGAATACTTTGCTAATTTGGCGAGCCAAAACAATATCTTAGGTTTCTTGGATTTGTTTTCTGGTGGTGCTTTAGGTAAGGTTTCAATTTTTGCATTAGGTATCGGACCGTACATTACTTCATCAATTATTATGCAATTAATGGCGGTTATTATACCTGCGTTGGAAAAATTACAGAAAGAAGACGGCGAAGCTGGTAGAAGAAAGCTATCACAATACACAAGAATTTTTGCGATTGTGTTAGCAGCATTCCAAGCTTGCATATTTATGGGCTTTATGGCTCATTCAAATGCTATCACTGCTGGTGTAAATCATGTGATGTTCTACATTTCATCAGTGCTTACTCTTTCTGCAGGTTCAGCTCTTGTTATGTGGATGTCTGAACTTATTACTGAAAAAGGTATTGGTAATGGTGGTTCTTTAATCATTTTTGCTGGTATCTTGGCAGGTATTCCATTGTATTCATCAAGAACTGCGCAAATGATAGCAGGGCAACCTTCTTTGGCGTGGAACTTGATTTTATTATTAGTAATATTCTTTGTTACAATGATTTTCATTGTTGTAATGCAAGAAGCTGTTAGAAAAGTTGTAATTGTAAATCCAAAAAGACAAGTTGGCAACAAAGTATATGGTGGTGTAAATACTTTTATTCCATTCAAACTTAACCCAGGTGGTGTAATGCCAATAATCTTTGCGATTGCAATCTTGTTGTTCCCATCTACTATCCTTAGCGTTGTAGGACAAGCTAATTTAGCTGATGGTTGGCTTAAACAAACTGTTGAATTTTTAACAATGATATTTAATCCAAGCGGTGCAACATATTACGCAATCTATTTCTTTATGATTGTTGCATTAACTTTCTTCTATGCATCAATTATGCCAAATATGCAACCAAAAGAGATTGCAGACAATCTTAAGAAATATGGATCATCAATTCCTGGTATTAAACCTGGCAAACCGACAGCAGAAGCTTTGGATAAAATTTTGACTAAAACAACATTTATTGGTGCATTAGCTCTTGGTTTTATCGCATTAGTTCCAGCTTTGGCGAGCTATATTACAGGAATTACAACATTGCAAGGTATTGGTGCAACATCTCTAATCATCATGGTTGGTGTTGCGTTGGATTTCATTAACCAAATCAAAACCCACTTGCTTGCAAGAAACTATGAAACATTCTTGAAAGAATAAACGAATAAAAGATATTTAAGCGGGGCTTTGTTGTTTAACAACAAAGCCCCGCTTTTTTTTGTATAACATATTAAAAAATAATTGTAAAATTTTGTAACGATTATTCTAAGTTTATTAAAGTTTATCAAAAATGTGCCGTTATAAGGACATGTTATATAAATAAGCGAAGGAGTATAATAAATTATGAGTATGAACGTAAATCCAAATTTAGTTAAGCTTACTTTTCCTCAAACTACCGTTGGTGTGTCAAAAACTGAAGTTGTAGAAGAACTAACTTCGCAAGGTGAAGTTGTAGAAAATGAAGATTTATCAGTTAATCCTGATGTTATTTTAAATCAAATGGCTACAAATGCGACTAATAATGGAGTAAATTCAATTACATTAAATGCCTCATATGTTGACAAATTAATGAATACGTTAAAAGAAGCTTTTAAAAATGGTGAAATTTTAGAAGAAGAATTTGTTGAAAACATTGCACAAATGGGTGCCGAAAATATCGTAGTTGTAAAAGAAGGTAAATCTATAGTTGCAAAATTTACTTGGAATGGCACTGAGCACTCAGTTGTAGGTAAAGAATTAGAAAAAGCTGTTGGGGACAATGAAGAAAGAAAATTTTACCCAGAAACTAAATTTGAAACATATTATGACAATGCAGGTAAAAAAGCTTTAGAAAAAGCCTTTGGTGAAGAAGGATGGTTATTGTATGAATGTTATTATAATGAAGAGGGCGAAATAAATAGAAAAATTGAATATCGAGAAGAAGGAAATGGTTGGGCTTGTAGATATCCAGATGGTTGGTATGCTGAAACATTCTATGTAGATAGAGAAAATGGTGTAAGAGCAGAAATAAGAGTTCTTAAAGATGACGAAGGCAATGTTATCGAAAGTCGAACTAAAGCATATGATGCTCAGAAACGATTGATATCTGATGTTTTTGTAGAGGGAGCTCGTCAAGAACATACGCATTTTAAATATGATGCAAAAGGCAATTTAATACGTAAAACTTATACATTGTATGAGAATGACAAGAATGGTATGCCAATAGAAAAAGATAAGTATACTAATGAATATAAGTACAATGCAAATGGTGTTTTAATAGAAGAAAAATATACTAGTGACAATCTCATTTATATATATAACTACGATGACAAAGGTAAAAAGACAAAATTTTATTCTTGGACAGAAAACGATAACTCTACGATAGAAGAAACTTATGAATATGACAGTTCGGGTCGCATGATTAAAGGCACTAAAAAAGACTACGATCCAATTACTGGTATTACTACTGAGACTTTAACTGATCGCTCAAAAGACGGTTCTAAAACCGTTACAATTAAAGTAACAGATGCTAGTGGTAAAGTTATTTCAGATGTAATTGAAACTTACAATTCAGATGGAAAACTAGTTAGTAGAGTTGATAACACCCCTTTAATAAAATTATCATTAGATGAATTTGATTCTTACGGTGACGGTAGTTTTGTAGAAGCTGGTGCTTATACTAAAAATTCTTATGCAGGTGAAAATAATGTTAGAACTAATGCTATTAATAATGTAAGAAATTTTATTGATGAATTGTATTCAGGTATGGATAGTAATAAATATGATTCAGCTGCATTAAATTACGCTAAAAATATGACAACAGAATTTTTTACTAAAGTTATATCAGCAATGAGTGCACATTCAGGTGTTTCAAATGGTGAATGGACTGGCAAAACTGGTATAATTAGATTGAGTGATGGCACAACATTTAATTCTGTATCATATAACCAAGAATCTCACCAAGGTTATATTAATGCTAAGAAAAATAGCTATGACGGTGATAATATACAATGGACTAGAGGTACAATGGCTGGTGCAAGATTCGCTAAAATAACAATCAAAGCCGACTATATTATAGATATGTTTATCCAATTCTATAATAGTTATGCCGCAAAAAATCAATAATTACGATAAACTAAAATTTTATTGGGCTCGGTATATTAGACCGAGCCCAATTTTTCTATTTTTTTATTCTTGCAATCAGTTCTTGTGCGTAGTTCATTTTCAAGATAAGGTTTAATGCGACGTAAGAAGTTGCGCAGATTAGCATTATTACAAGAATTTTTACTGTTTCAAAAATGTATTTTGGCAATTGGATTTCGTTAAATAGGTCTGCTGAAACATAGCAAATTCCGAAAGTTAAAGCTCCTGCAATAAGCATTTTGCCAAAATTTATAAACAAAGGCTTGTAATCCATTTTGATTTTTTTGCTAATAAATAAGCCCAATAAAACCGCATTGAACAGAGTTACAAATGTTGTTGATAACGTAATGCCTGCAATTCCCATGTTCCATTTTAAAATCATAAAATAGTTTAAAATAGCTTTTAGTCCAATTGCTGACATTGCAATAATAAAAGGTGTTTTAGAGTCATTAAATGCGTAATATACTCTCGTAATCGAATCTCTGAATACATAAGGTAAAATTGAGAATGATAAGAAACATAATGCTGATGTTACCATTAACACTGCATTTGAATCAAAAGCTCCTCTTTCAAAAACAAGAGAAATTCCGTCTTTCGCCAATGTCAAAATCAAAATTATTATTGGAAATGCCGCAAAGAAAAGTGTTCCTACGCCTTTGTTAAAATAGTTTTTTATATCATCAATTTTACCTTCGCCAGCGAGTCTTGAGAAAATTGGGAATAATGGTACTAAAAATGCGGTTACCAAGATTCCAACTGGGAATTGAAATATTCTGTTAGCAAACACGACTGAAGTCCAAGCACCTTCTTGCAAGGTAGATGCAAAAAACATATCAATATAAATAGTTATTTGTCCCATTGTAGAGCTTAAAATTGCTGGGAATAAGAGTTCTATAATATTCTTAAACTGCGGATTATTAATAATATCGAAATTTGGCTTTATTTTATATCCAATTTTTCTTAGTGCAGGGAATTGCAATAATAACTGGCAAATTGCACCGACAGTCGTTGCGCTTGCCAAAACTAAGCCAGATTTATCATTGTTTGCAAGACAAATTGCGATAATCACCACTACTGATAAAATCATTGGTGATAGATTTGGAAGTATAAATCTTTGGTGTGTAACTAGCAGTCCATAAAATATTCCAATAATTCCGCCTATTAAAATTATTGGTGACATAAGCTTGAAATGTTGAGTTGCAAGTGATATTAATTCTGGTGTTCCTGAGGAAATTATTATCCCCATAATTTTATCGGCGAAGAAAAATCCCAGTACAGCAAGAGTTGCAAAAATTATGAATGTTATTGTTAAAAACGTATTGTATAAGCGGTTTACTGTCTCTGTCGGTTTCTCGTTTACACCGCCTATAAGCTTAGAAAAAACTGCAACTGCTGCGCTATGAAAAGGCCCGCCAACTCCGCCTAAAATGATTATTGCAAGCGATGGAATTTGTAAAGCGTAAAAATAAGCATCTGATACTTGTGTGGCGCCATAAAAGTTTGCAACAACCATATCTCTTGCAAAACCCATAAGCTTGCTTGCAATTGTTACCATTGCGATTAGCCACGCTGCTTTTAAAATGCTTGGAGATTCGTCTTTAATCGTTGTCATCTAATGCTTCCTTCTCAAAACATTGGTTTTTTTCATAGGCTTCAACAAGTTCTACATACATTTTTAACGGACAAACTGCTGGATTGTAAATTATTACGTTTGATCCGTCTTCAATATATCTTGAAATATCGATTTTTGTTTCTCTTTGGAATAAACCCTTATTAACATTGAAAGTTTCTTTTTTGCCGTTAATTTCAACATCAATTTTTGGTGCAACTTGTCCGACAATAACTATATGTGCTCGCCCAATAGGCGCCCAAAAAGTTTGTTTAACAGGCTCTTTGTCTACGTCTACTGGCCTTGTGCCAAGAGAAATTCCAGTATAATAATGTCTTAAAATATTGTAATAAGGCTGATTAAGCTTTGTAGCCAAAAAACCTGCCCCAAATTGGCTCATTCCAACTCCGTGACCAAAACCTCCGCCATAGACGGTTATGTCTGTAACGTTTCCATAACTGTCTAATGTTTTGTCAAAAACTATATTTGCGCTTGGTAAAGAGTTTCCATCTTTTTGGAAAACTCGTCTTATAACTAATTCTTTAGAAATTCTATAACAACCTTTTGTTGTCATTAAATCAAGTTCTACAACTTTACCTGAGACTCCTCTGCGCATAACTTTGATATCTTTTAAATGTCCAAGCTCGTCGCCTTCTCTAAATACTGGATTTACAAAACCAGTTTTTGATTGAGCGGGTAAAGTCTTTTTTAAAATATTTTCTAACTCACCGACTGCCCAAGTTTTTTGCCATCTATAATATGGAGAGTCAATATCATAAGATGGAATTTTAGACATATAAAAATCTCTGGCTTTTTCTTCGTTATTCAATTCTCCAAAATCTTCTTTGTCAGGAACTGCAACTAAATAGTCTTTGCTTATTGAAGGAAATTGTTTTGTTGACGGATCCGAAAAAGCATATGCATAGCTTTCTGTATAACCTCCCGCAGTTGAGCTATACAGTGCTAAAATTGGTTCGTTATCATAAAGCGCAACAATACCATCTGTTTCCATAACCGCTTGTGTTGCAATATCAGCTTCAGTGTTTGCACCAAAATAAACTTGGCTTGATACACTATCTACTACCTGAAATTCCTCATATGCTTGTGTTCTTGGAGTAAGAACGTAGTTCCTAGCAGCAACTGCTTGTGATTTTAGAGCTTCTAGGCCAAATCTTATTGGCATTTCATTTGGTACAACGCCTTTTAAATACTCTTGTAATTCTACAATATTTACTACGTAGAAACCGCTATGTTGAGGATTTTGGACAACTTCTAAAGCTCCGTGATAAAGAGCAGGCATTCCTTTGCGTTTTAAATCTCTAACTCCCAAAAGACCAGTTGGCGATACAAGGACAAAATCTTTTAAAGTGCCAGTTTGAGTTCCAATCATTACTTGTAAGCCAGAAATACCATTTCTAATGATAACATCAGTTTCTGCAGGAATATTCATAATCAGTTGGCGTGTGTTTTTATCACAAATACTACAATCAGAAGTTGCATAAAGCTTAACTTCTTGACGTAATACGTTTTGGAACTTGTTATCTGTAATACCAACTCGCACTAAATCAGAATTCTCTGCTGCAAAAGTTGGTAAAGCAAAGAAAATAAGCAAGGTTATAAAAAATATTGCTATTTTTATATCACCCCATCCGGACTTCGTCCACCTTCTCCATCTAGGGAAGGCTATTCTTGTCTTTATTTTACTTCCCATGTAGTTCCTTCTTTGGAGTCTTTAAGAATGATATCAACTTTATCTAATGCTAAACGAATTTTGTCTGCAACTTCCCAGTTTTTAGCTTCACGAGCTTCTTTTCTTTTTGCGATAATTTCTTCCATTGAGGCAAAATTTTCGCCAAGCTCAGCACTGATTTCTTGGAGTTTATTTGCAAGATCTTCTTCTGAAAGTTTTGCTTTTTCAAAAGTGAAACCAAGAGTTGTAGCAAGCTTATGCAATAAAGTGAACGCATAATCAACATCTTTGTTAGCTTTTGTAGCCAAATCAAATAACACAGCTAAAGCTTTAGATGTGTTCATGTCGTCGTCCATTGCGTTTACGAACTCTTTGTATTCTTCAAATTGAGTTAAATCAAGAGAATCATTAAGCTTGGTTTGTTTTGCATTAAGCATTCTCTTAACACCATTTGCTGCTGCTTGAAGAGCTTCGTCTGAAAACTCAACAGGCATTCTATAATGGTTAGTTAAGATGAAGAAACGAATTGTATTTGCATCATAAAGCTTAAGCATATCATCAATAGTTAAGAAATTGCCTAAAGATTTTGACATTTTTTCTTTGTTAATAGTTACAAAGCCGTTGTGTAGCCAGTAGTTTACAAATTTGCATCCGTTTGCACATTCAGATTGAGCAATTTCGTTTTCGTGGTGTGGGAAGATTAAATCAGCACCGCCTGCGTGAATATCAATAGTTTTACCTAAGTGTTTTCTGCTCATTGCTGAACATTCTATATGCCAACCAGGACGTCCAACTCCCCAAGGTGATTTGTAGCCAAATTTTTCATCTTTTTTCCATAAAGCAAAATCAAGCGGGTCTTCTTTTTGATCGCCAACTTCAATTCTTGCACCGCTTTCAAGTTGGTCAATAGGTTGTTTTGAAAGATATCCGTATTTGTTGAATTTTTTAACACGAAAATAAACGTCACCGTTTGATTCATAAGCGTATCCGTTGTTTATTAAATCCTTGTTAATTGAAATCATTTCGCCCAAAGTTTTTGTCGCAAATGGTTCAATATCAGGTTTTAAGTTGTTCAAGGCTTTCATACTTTCAGAAAATTTGTTATACCAAAAAGTTGAAACTTCTTCAGGAGTCTTACCTTCTGTTTCAGCTTTTTTAAGAATTTTATCATCTACGTCTGTAACGTTACGGCAATAAGTTACATCATAGCCTTTGAATTTTAGATATCTGTATAAAACATCCCAAGTGATGTAGCATCTTGCGTGGCCTAAATGTGCATTGTCATAAACAGTTGGTCCGCAAACATACATTTTAACTTTGTTTGGTTCGATAGTTTCAAATTGTTCTATTTGATTTGTGTAAGAATTGTGTAGTCTCATTATACGCTCCCTAAAAATATCCGTACGACTACGATAATTTTATTACAAACAGGGGTAAAAGTCTAACTTATAAGGCTAATTGTTAAGCATTATAAATATTATTCCATTAAATCTTTTATATCTTTTTCAAATCTTTCATGATCCATTGTTTTTGAAAACGTGTAAGCTGAAAAAGGCAACAATAAAAAGATTTTAATAATCTTTATAAATAATGTCCAAATGATTTTTAAAATTCTAATAAGCATTTTTCTAATCTGTCGTGTGATGTATTACTTCATAGTATTAAATTAAATCATACAAGAAAATTATTATTATGCAAGAAGAATTTTCTAAATTTTACAAAATAATTTCTGATAATATAAAGAAGCTTAGAAAAGAAACAGGATTATCTCAAGAAAAATTTGCTGAAACAGTTGGCTGTTCTCGTGAATATATTAGTCGATTAGAAAATTACCATGAAGTAGCGGGACTAGATTTCATACTTAATTTAGCAACAATATACAACAAAGAACCTGATAGCTTTTTGAGAAAAGAATAATTATATTTACCCCTACCTCTACGGCTTAATTAAAAATTTAATCGCATTGCCTTCAATATGTTGTTGCATTGCATATTCAACTTTTTCTAGCGGAAGTGTATCAGTTATTAATTTTTCTACTTCAACTTCTCCAGATGCAATTAATTCAAGCGCTTGACGGAAATATTTTGGTGTATGATGAAAAACGCTCATCATTTTAATATCACTATAGTGCATTTTAGTTGTGTCAAAATTAACGCTAGAACCTGATTTACAGCCACCAAAGAAATGTACAGTTCCACCTGGTCTTACGCAATTGAAAGCCAATTCCCAAATTTCAGGTAGGCCAACGCATTCAACAACAACATCTAAACCTTTTTTCTCATCAGAAAATTCTTTAAAAATTTTTTCAGGATTAGGATATTTTTTTAAATCAATAACTTCATCAGCGTAAGCAAATTCTTCTGCTAAACGTAATTTCTCTTTGTTGCGTCCTGCTACTATAACTCTTGCACCTTTTAGTTTAGCAACTCTTGCAAACATCAAACCAATTGGGCCAATTCCTATAATACCAACTGTTTGATTAGGTTTTATATTTGTTCTTTCAGCGCCATGAACAACATTTGCTAAAGGTTCGCAAAATGCAGCTTTGTCAAGGGATAAATTTTCTGGTACGATAAGTGTGTTCTTCTCAACGATTCTTGCTGGTACAACAATATATTCAGCATAAGCACCATTTAAGAGGTTTAAATTTTCACAAAGGTTGTATTCTTCTCGTTTGCAGTAAAAACATTCTCCGCAAGGCGCAGAATTTGCACAAACAACTCTGTCTCCAACTTTAACATTTTCAACTCCGTCAGCAATTTTCTCAACAACACCTGCAAATTCGTGTCCAAACCCAGATGGGACTTCTTTTATCAATACTGGGTGACCTCTGCGAAATGTTTTAACATCTGTGCCGCAAGTAAGCGCTGCTTCAACTTTTACAAGAATTTCACCTTCAGCAAGAGGCTTAATCATTGTGTTTTCATATCTTATATCTTGTGGTCCGTAAAATAAAACTGCTTTCATATTATGTTTCTTTAGGTAAATTATTCCAAATTATAGCGATTGTAGCTACAAATATTATAACCGCAGAAACAACCATTGCAACAGGGAAGCCGTGAATGTACATTACGCTATCAATACGGAAATGTTCTACAAAAATTCTTATTAATGAATATAAAATTAAATATAAAAGCGCAATATTTCCGTCTTTTTTGTTCCAACCTTTTTTTAGTATATAAAATAATATTCCAAAAAGGATTAAATCTAAAATACTTTCGTATAAAAATGTCGGATGGAAATATTCGTTCTCTGTAAAAGGAATTGGTCTGTATTGCTCTGCAATATAAAGTTTCCAAGGAAGATTTGTCGGACTTCCAAAAGCTTCTGAATTGAAGAAGTTTCCCCAACGTCCAATTGCTTGAGCCAAAATTAGCCCAACTGCAGAAATATCACAAAGTTTTGGTATGGAAATTTTATGGCGTATTGCAAAGATAATTAAGCCAATTAGTCCGCCTAAAATTGCGCCATGTATTGAAATTCCACCGTGTCGTATTGCTAAAATTTCGCTTGGAAATCTTAAATAAAAATCTGAATTTAGTAAACAATAATATAGTCTTGCGCCAATTATTCCAAATATAATTAGATATGGAGATGCGTCAATCATTGTTTCTTTTTTTAATCCATAGAATTTTTCTCCCAAATAGTCTGAAACTAGTGTTCCAGCAACTATTGCGAGTGCTAATATCACACCATAAAAATAGATATGAACACCAAAAATGGTGCAAATGATTTGTGAATGTGATTCAAACATATTAGCCTTCCAGAACTTTTGTTGGTTCTTCTTTTTCTTCTTTAGTCAAATCTTCTAAAAAGTCTTCAACTTCGTCTTTATCCTCTGCTTGAGGGCTCATTTCAAGGTATTTTTTAGCATTTTCAATAGCAGCAGCTTTTAGTTCCATAGCCTTGGCTTTATCCTCTTCTGAGACGTTTTCAGTTTCTAAAAGTTCTTCTGCAAGGTCTGCCTGAGCAACAGCTAGAGAATAATAGAAATTAGCATAATCTGCTCTAACCTTTAGACCATTTTGAAAAGCATCGATAGCTTTTTCGTAATTTTTTGCGTTAGTTGCAGCAATACCAAGATTGTAATAAGTTTCGTACATTGATGAGTCTAAATCAATACTCGCATCTAAACGGTTCATAGCTGATTCGTAATCGCCTTTTTGCATAAATTCAGCTGCTTTGTTGTTAAGCTCTTGTACTGCAATATTATTAATACAGGCCGTTGAGATAACCGCAATGAATAAAACGGACGCTATTAATAAAGCTTTTTTCATAAAAATCCACTATCCTCAAACTTCAAGTTCAAATCTATTCTAATACAAGTATTAGATTAAAGCAAGCTTGTTACAAAAAAACTAGACAATAGGCGGAGTTATTAGAATAAAATTTGATAATTTTATTCTAATAAATATATAAAATGTATTATTTCCCCTCTCCTAGGGAGAGCGGATTTGCGGACGGACTAGCAATCGAAAGTTGCTAGTCCGGATAGCGAAGAAATTGAGCAAACTTGGACCGTAGGTTCTATTGCGAAACTTTCTGAGCGTGGAGCAAATCCAAGACAGGATAGAAATTCAATACGAATTTATGAGTATTTGAATTTCTTGGTGAGGGTTTTATTGTATAAATTTAACAAATCTTGTCTGTACTTTTCTGTTCTTTTATTTGCGAGGTAAAAGAACAGAAAAGTACCAAAAGAAAAGAAAAACACGCAATAGTTTTCATCATCCTCACTTCGTTCGGCTGAGGCTTTTAGGCGGACAAGCCCGCAGATTTTAGCCTCGCAAAATACTACATACGTAGATAATTTGTCGGCTACTAGGTTTCTATTTCAAATTTAATTTTTTTTGCCATATTCGCCTCTTGGTTTTGATTTGAAAACTACGCACCTCAAACAATGCTCGGCAATAGCTCCGACCTTAATGGAATGAGCCAAGAATGTTAGTGAGAGGACAACAGGGCAAGCACTGTTTGAGGGGTAAAAATATTTGGGTTTGTTGTTGTAATATTATAATCTTGTAATTTACCCCGAGTTTGCTTGCCTTAGCTCGAACGTTACAATTCTTGTGCGAATGAAATTCGGTCGGCAGTTTCTTTGCGGTACTTTCTTTGATGACAAAGAAAGTACCAAGAGATTTATTACTAAACTTTCCAATAATACATTTTATGTAAAAAAATAGGTGGTTTTTATACCACCTACTTTTTTATAAATTGCTATTAATCACTCTATCAATACAAGCTTTTGGTGAATAGCTCCATTCTCTTACGGTTATTCTTGAAACTTTCAAGCCTGTTCGTTCTAATATTGCTTGTTTTTTCATGTTAGAGACTTTTGCAGGAATACTATCTTCCAAGCCATCACATTCAACAACAAATTTGTTATCAATAAGCAAATCAACGCTTAGTCCCGCAACTTCATCACCGCAAAGTACTTTGTGTCCCAAATCTCTAAATGCTTGAGCTACTTCTTTTTCAAAAGAGTTTTTATAAACGTTTTCGTCAAAATCGTCAGAATTGATTAATGAATATCTGTTTTCGTATTCTTCAATGAGCCCAAAATAGCTTCTTAAAATACCTTCTGGCAACTCTCTTGGATTTTTTGATATAAAGTTAATTGTTTTATATCTTGCACGAGTAATAGCAACGTTAAATAAATTTGGTTTTTGCAAGAAAATCAAGCTTTGAGGGAAGCT
>JAZNBJ010000053.1:0-57833 GCA_045586965.1 Candidatus Gastranaerophilaceae bacterium
CCCAAAATAGCTTCTTAAAATACCTTCTGGCAACTCTCTTGGATTTTTTGATATAAAGTTAATTGTTTTATATCTTGCACGAGTAATAGCAACGTTAAATAAATTTGGTTTTTGCAAGAAAATCAAGCTTTGAGGGAAGCTATTTTGTGCATAAGCCCAAGAAATAAGCATAATGTCTCTTTCATCACCTTGGAAAGTATGAGCTGTGCCAATTTCGATTTGGTGTTTTTCCATCATATGTTCAGAAAGCACTTTTGATACAGAAATCTTTAATTGTTCAACTTGTGCTCTGAACGGAGAAATTATACCGATACTTACTGGTTTGTGATTTTTGTCATTTACGCTTTTTCTTTCATCATCAACCACAATTTCATGTAATCTTTTTACTAAAGCTTCGATTTCTGGCAAGTTTCTAGTAGCATCTGAATCAACTTTCCCGTCAGGAACAACAACTGCTTCAATAACTTTTGAAGAGTTATCGTTTCTGCGCATAACTTTAATTCTGTTACCGTAAAACTCTTTGTTTGAATAATTAATAATCGGTGGCAAGCTTCTGAAATGTTCATCCAAAAGAACTGGATGCATTGAGTAATAATTTGCCAAATCAAACATTGAGTTTGTTCTGAATCTCCACATTAGCTGATATCTGTCGTTAATGCCGTATTGAGACATAAATGACTGTTCTTTAGCTTTTTCTAAGAATGACAAGTGTGGAAGTTGTTTATCGTCACCAACAACAACAGCTTTTTTAGCTCTGTATAGAATAGGAAAAGCACTCGCAATATCACATTGAGAAGCTTCGTCAATAATTACAACGTCAAATAGACCTGGTTTTAATGGTAATGAGCCAGAAACTGCATAAGTTGTGACGCACCAGCAAGGGAATGCTTCTAATAGAGGTCTGAAATCTTCTGTTTCAAGAAGCCTGTTTTGAAGATTTTTCTTTCTTTCAACAAGAGATTTTGAGTGTACAAATAATCTTTGACGTTTGATAGAATCTCTCATCAAGCCTTTTAGAGCTTCTCTACGTTTTGATTTTAGAATATCAATCGCAAGTTTGCGTTGTTTCTTGCGCATTGTTCTTAGTTGCTCTGAAATAACGTGAATATTTCCGATTGTCTGAATTTGAGTTTCAATCATACGAGCTTTGCATACAAGCTTTGCAAACTCTAATTCAGTAGATAAAATCATTAAATTTTCATTGTTAACATCAAAATTAGATTTTATAATTTTCTTTAATTTTCCTAATGATGTACTGTTTTTAAAAGAGGCAAAAAATCCAGATTTTTCCATATTTGTAGTCAAAGTGTTTATGATTTCTTCAATCGCTTTTATTTCATCATTTTTTAAGTTTGATTTAATGAACTGATGGTTTCTATGATTTGGCTCTTCAAGTTTAATTTCTTCATTTACCGCTGTCCATTCTTCTTCAAGCTTAATAATCTGTTCCGCTTTCTTTTCCATTTCGTTAACTGATTTTAAAAGAGCTTCCATATCTGGAACATCGCACATTATTGAGCTTTCCAAGCCTTCATCTAAGTCAACTTTATTAGATAATAGATCTTGTAACTGCATAGAAAGCTCTCTTTGGTAGTTTAATCTACCAGCTCTCAGTGCTAAGAATGGTGCGCCTAAGCTATTAAGCCTTTCAGCTACTACGTCAACTGCTTTATCCATTCTTGAAGCTACAAGAACAGTTTTTCCGTTTGCAATTAAGTGTGCAACCAAGTTCACGATTGTTTGAGATTTACCTGTTCCTGGAGGGCCAAAAACAGATACAAGCTTTGTATTTTCTACGTTTTTAATAACATTTAATTGTGCATCTGATAAAGACAACGGTGTTACAGGGAAGAAATCAGCCAAAGTCTTTTGCTGGCAATCTGTTGGTTTTGATTGAGTGTATTCTTCGTTAATCATGTTCAAAACTGTTTCACGATAAACACCGCTTGGCTTTTCAGCAATTTGAGTTAATTCGTGCAAAACGCCAGCAGTTACCGCAGGACGTTTTGTAAGAATAATTGCACATTGTTTTGTCAAATGTATTTGTTCTAATTGAGGAACTGCTTTTTTAGCGTTTTCTTCTTCCTCTTCAATTATTTCGTCAATGTTTTCTGAAGTGATTTTTTCATTATAAAAATCTTTTGTAATATTATCTTCTTTAACATCCATTTCATGATTTAGTGAGATATCGATGTCAGGAACAATTGATTTTAAGGTAGTTAAGAAAATTTCCATTTTTTCTTGTGTGATAGGCACTTGTGGCACAACATCAAGCAAGCCTTCAAGCAGTTGTTCTGTTTCATCCTCGTCATCACTTTTTTTCATTAAAGCTGTTAATGCACCTGTATTTAGAGAAAGAAATTCATCTGTAAGCATACAGTTGATATTCACACCATTTCTTTCTAATCTGCATGGTGAATATAAAAGTGGGGTTAAAAACTCATTCTTCTTGCCTGCTTTTGCTTTACCAACAAGGAAAAGATAGCCGTAAATTAGGTATTTATCTTTTTGGCTTGTTTCTGATTGAATCATAAGTTCTGTTAATTTTGAGTCAGAACCTTCAAGACGCAAATATTCTAAGCCTTCTGTAAACAATCTATCTTCTTGGTCTAAGAAAATCCATTTGTTATCTCTATCAGCTTTTAAATTTCTAAAAGTAGAGCTTTTAACTTCTTCACGAACACAATCATGAAGATATTGGCTTAATTTTTTAATAAAACTATTATTGAATGCAGAATTAATTGCTCTTGTTGCTTCTTGTAACATTTTCTCTTCCTTTGTACTTATATTTTTTAGGTGTAGAACTTCACCAAACTACGATTATTGTGTTAATTATAGCACATTGCTTAGAATTATGCTAGAATAAATGTATGAAATTGAGAGCTTTGGTTATATTTTTTATATTAAGTATTTGCGTTTGTTGCGCTGAGCCTGTACAAGTAGGGGCGCAGCCGCAGGCTGCCCCCCCAATAACTCAACCGCAAAATGTTGCATTTGAAGCTTGTACCAAAATGTTTGCAATTAATAAAGAAAAGCTATTTTACTTAACTTTAGGTGCTGTTAACGCAAATCGTTTTAATATTGAAGAAATTCAAACTCAAAATGGTTATATAATTTTTTCAGCAGCAAACAATAAATATTTAGCTACAATTGCAGGTATTGATGTGCAAAACTCTATCTTAAAGATTACGCCATGCAACGATATTTATATATTTCCTCCAGGAGTTTTAATTGGGATGTATAAATATATTGAGTTAAATTTGAATACAGATATTAAATAATTTGTATTTTATAAACCATATTATTTCCATCTGAAATAAGAACAACAGCTTAATTCTCTTTCAAAAATTTGTTTTGAAATTTTATAAGTTGGAGGGAATGAATCAGGAATTAGTTCAAAAATCTTTTTATAAGTTTCGGATAAGTTTGATTCTTGTACCAAGATGCAATCACCTTCTGTTCCTACAACGCTAAATGCGTGAGCGTCATATCCAACTGTTATTGCGGAATTTTTTTCTTGAGCGAGTTTGAAAATTTCATCAAAATAGAATAATCTTGTGTCTTGACCAAGGTCTTGATAAATTTTATAGCCAATTCCAATATTTTTACTAGCGTTTTTATTTCTTTTTTCGCCTGTAATTATTTCAAAGAATCTAAAACTCGAGTTCCCATCTGTGAAATGCTCCATATTTTTACCAAGTCGACCGCTGCTGTTTATTTTTAGATATTTTTCGACAGCCAATGCAAAAGCAGCAATGTCTCCATCACCACTTGCCAAACCGTTTTCTCCGTGTTGAGATTCTAGGATTTCTTTTTCAGAAAATACAAAAATCCCATCTCCATTTGGTTCTGGTAAATTTTTATTTTCAGCTTCTTGTAAATGAACTGCAAATAAGTTTTTTTCTTCATCTTTTAAAATGTTCTTTTCTAAAAACTCTTTTCCAAATTCAGTTGCTGCAAAAGCGTTAATACCTGCAAGAAGCCAACAATTACCAGTTCTTTGTATTGCAGGCTTATCGATCTTGCCATTTCCGTCATCATGCAAATGAGATTTTATGTATAACAAATCTTGTTCTATAGATCCAAGCTTTTCTTCTAAAATTTCAGCATCTTCTGGCATGCTTGAATATAATTCTTTTGTCATAACCATTAGTGCATCATATTCTTCTGCAAATTTACTCCATTTTTCTTGAGTTGGACTCTTTTCTGGATCTTCTATTGTTAAATTTTCATTGTTCTGTAGAGCTTTTTCATATCTTTCATTGATAGCATTTTGCATTTTATCTCGAACATCTCTATTTAGCTTGTTCATTAATTCCAGAGAATCATTATGGTCTCTGATTAATTCAACATAGCGCATTAAAAGATTGTTACTATCAAATATAGGGTTTTTTAGTTCTACCCATTCACCTCCTGTTTCTAGTGCTTTTTTAATAATTTTGAAATTTTCTTCATCTAGCGCAGAAGTGTCAATACCATATTGAGTGCATAATTGTTGTAGAACTTTTCGAATGTGATTACAGTCTTTTTTTATGTCTTTTAAATTTCTTGGTGATCTGTAATTATCAACGTCTTCGCTTTTGAAATATGGATTAGTTATTTGTTCTATGAAATTTGACCCGTCATTTTTGTACGGTGTTTCAAATAGGACAGTTTCTATGTTGTCAATATTAATTGATTTAATTGCTCTATTGTAATTTTTAGAATTGTAAACTGTATACTCATTTTGTGAATTAAGCGATAAAATATTATCGCAAATTTCAGTTGAGTTGACTTTTTGAAAATACCATTTTTCAAATTTTTGTTTTAATTCGTCTCCAATTACTGAATAAAAATTTTTAATTTCATTTCCACGTAGCTCAAAGTCAGAACCTTCAGTGCCATCTTCTTTTGTTTTATCGGCATTAAAAAAAGCATCAAAAACAGAATTCCCGTGTTGCTCGTTATTAAGAGTCTTACGAAAATTAAAAAGCGTCTTATAATCAATCATTCCAATGCTTTTGTCAATTTTAGCCATAATAAACCTTTATCTTACAAGATATATAACGGCATTTTTTATTAAAACTTTAGGAGTTTGTTACAATTCAGATAAAAATGTTACATTATCTTTCATATTGTTGTTATAATTCATGTTAGTTCATAAGAGGGGTGTGCATGAAGAAAGTTCTATTGTTTTTAATATCTGTTCTTCTTTTAACAGGTTGTACGACTAAATCTGCTGAAAAATCTATAACTTTTTGGACGCTTCAGATGGGTGATTTCGCACCTTACATGAAGCAAGTTATATCAAGCTATGAGGAAGCCAACCCAAATGTTAAAATAAATTGGATAGATGTTCCTTTCTCTGAAGGCGAAAAAAGGACGCTCGCTGCTGTTATGACAGATTGCCCGCCTGATTTGATTAATCTGAACCCTGATTTCTCGGCACTTTTGGCGCAAAAAGGAACGTTATGGGAAATCCAAAACGATAAACTCAATTCTTATACTCCAGATATTGTTGAAGCGTTAAAATATAATGGGAAAAATTATTCAATTCCTTGGTATGCAACTAGTGCAATAACTATTTATAACAAAGATTTATTCAAAAAAACAGGGCTTATTAGATTACCAAAAACATATCATGAATTAGCCTCAATTTCAGAAAGAATTAAGGCGAAAACGGGCGCTTATTCATATTTACCAACGATTACAGAAAATGATACAATGTTGAAAATATTGAATAAATATGGTGTATCTGAAATAGATGATTTTAATTCAGAAAAAAGTGTACAAGTTTTTGAAATGTTCAAAACTCTTTATAATAAAGGCTTAATACCTCCTGAAACTATTACAATGACTCATAGAGAAGCTCTTGAACAGTATATGGCTGGTAAAATTGTTTTTTATCAAGGTGGTGCAAACTTTTTGAATATGATTAAAGAAAATGCTCCAAAAATATATGCAAATACTGATATTGCAGAACAAATTAAGGGGCCTGTCGGGCAAAATGATTTTTCGGTAATGAATTTTGTAATACCTTTAAGAGCAAAAAATAAACAGGAAGCTTTGGATTTTTGTCTTTATTTAACCAATGAAGAAAATCAGTTAAAATTGGCAAAGCTTACAAATGTAATTGCAACAAATTCAAATGCTTTGAATGATAAATTCTATAATGATTATTCCGTTTTGATCTCAAAATCACGCTCAATTAGTGCAAAACAGGTTCAAAAAATTATGCCTGCTCTAAGACAAAAAGACGGACAAAAAGAGATAAATTTAGGGGTGAATAAAGCTGTACAGGAAGTTCTTTTAAATAAAGAAACAACTGAAAATGTTTTGAATAATTTGGTCAAAGAACTTCGTTCTTTTTAATATTTACATTTATCTTCGTAATAAATCTTAAAAAATAAAGTTTATAAAGCAATTTTTGCAGAAATTTAGACTTTATGTATTTAGTTATACTTATTGGGGATTTTAATAATAAACATTTAAGAAAAGGGGTAATTCATTATGTTAGGATACAAGATTACTGATTTAAGCAAAAATACTCAGGATTTAATTAAGCAAAACAATTTTGATGTAAACCAAGATGGTAGGATTAACGAAGAAAATGGTGAATTAGCAGAGTTATTAGCTAAAACTGGTAAAAAATATATTAATGAATTGATCTATGATAATTGGTGGGAAGGCAAAGCACTAGATTCTATTGGTATATTATTTGGTGGTGCAGCCGCCGCAAAAGGTACTTCTTTGTACTTTGAAAGTGAAAAAGATAAGAGTTTTTCTGCGATAAAAAAACAAGCAAAAAAAATATTTGCGCAAAAAAATCCTGATATGCCAATCCCTGTTTCTGAAGATGTCCCACGACAAATCGCTAAACTTGAAGCAGATGCAATGGAGCAGTTAAAAAAACTCGATAAAGCAATTAGCGGTGATACATATGAATATGCTTTGAAAAGTAGAGAACTACTACAAGCATCTTTAGATGAAGAAAGATTAGCAGAAATTTCTCGTAGACAAGCTCATAATCGAGAGTGCTTAAATTGGAAACCTAAATACACCATGGATAAAGTGTTTAATGATATTCGAAAAGGGTTTGTTAAATCAAATGTATTAAAATATATGGGCTTGGCTGCAGGTGTAGCTGGATTAGCTTTATCTGCTTATTTTGTACTTAGAAAGCCTGAAAAAACGATTCAAATGCAAGATGATTAAGGAAAAATGTCTAAAGATTTAGAATATTAGGGTTGAAATTTGGCTGAAAAAACTTTTAATTATTTTGTCTAAAACTATACAGTCATTCATGTTTATTTTATAATTATGGGGTGATGTTTAAATATAAATAGTTGAGGATAAAAGATGTTAAAAGATTTTTTCTTGAATGAAGTTAAAAATGCAATTAATAAAGCTATCGAAAATGGTAAATTAGGCTCAATGGGAGCAAACGACGAGTTTTCTCTTATAATTGAAAAACCTAAAAATGCTGATTTTGGAGATTTTGCAGTAAACGTATCTTCACTAGCTCGAGTTGCTAAGATTGCTCCTCCTATGATTGCAAATGCTATTGCCGAGAACTTGTCTGGTGAAAACTATTCAACATCAATTGTTGGTGGTTTTATTAACTTTAAAATAGAAAATTCTCTTTTAGCAAATTCTGTTGCAGAAATTTTGTCTAAAGGCGAAAATTATGGACGCCCTCAAAATGTTCCTACAGAAAAAATCTTATTAGAATATGTATCAGCTAACCCAACTGGACCTTTTCATATCGGCCATGGACGTTGGGCTGCAATGGGTAGTGCTTTAGCAAATCTTTTAATGTTCTATGGTCATGTTGTTCATCAGGAATTTTATATAAATGATGCTGGTAGTCAAATCCAAAAATTAGGTAATTCTTTGAGAATAAGAATTGGCCAAGAACTCGGTGAAGATATTGATTTTCCTACTGATGAAATCGAAAAGAAAAACTTCTACCCAGGAGATTATTTAGTACCAGTTGCTAAAAAATTCCTTGAACAAAATAAAGTAGAAAAAAGTTCTGATGTCGAATTGCAAGTACTTTGTGATTTTGCAAAAGCTGAAATGGAAGCTTGTCAAAAAGCTTTATTGGAAGATTTTAGAGTACATTTTGACGAGTTTTATTCAGAATTAGATTTACATAAATCTGGTAAAGTTGAAGAAAGCTACAAAGAGTTAATCGAAAAAGGTATGCTTTATGAACAAGAAGGCGCAATGTGGTTCAAATCAACTCAATTTGGCGATGATCAAGATAGAGTAATCAAAAAAGCTGATGGTTCAAACACTTATTTAACAGCTGATATTGCTTATCATATCGATAAATTAAGACGTGGCTATGATAGATTAATCAATATTTGGGGCGCTGACCACCACGGATATGTTGCTCGTGTAAAAGCATCTATTGAAGCTTTGGGATATGATCCTAATAAATTGGAAGTACTTTTAGGTCAGCTTGTAAACCTTGTAATTAATGGTGAAGAAGTTCGTATGGGTAAACGTAAAAATATGGTTACCCTAGACGACTTAATTGAAGAAGTCGGTATTGATGCAACTCGTTATTGGATGGCGATGAGAAATATTGATATGACTTTGGATTTTGATATTGAACTAGCAAAACGTTCTACAGACGAAAACCCAGTATTTTATGTTCAATATGCATATGCACGAGTTTGTTCAATTTTAAGAAATGCAATTTCAGAAAAATTAAACACAGAAACAGGCGAAAAATCTCCTGCGCCTTTGACAGAGGCTGAATTAGAAGATTTGGTTAAGAACTTTGATAAAGAGGCATTCTTAAAAACTGCAGATTGTGCAAAAACTTTAGTTTTAAAACTTGAAGAATTCAAGTCTGTAATTGTACTTTCTGCTCAAAATAGAACAGTTTATACAATTTGCAGATATGTTCAAGAACTTGCAGCAGAGTTCCATTCTTTCTATAACGCAAATCGTGTTATTTGTGACGATAAAGAGCTTATGAAATCAAGATTAGCCTTGATGGTTGCAATCAAGACAACGTTGAAGAATGCTCTTGATATCTTAGCAGTATCCGCACCAGAAAGAATGTAGGAAAATTTACAAACTGAGTAAATGTTTTCCAAATAAAATTGCGCCGATAATTAGGCTAATAAAGGATGCGAACATTACTGCTCCTGCTGAAATATCTTTTGCCATTCCGACCATTTTGGAGTATCGATTATGGTAAATTGAATCAAGTGTAAATTCAATTGCTGTATTAATCATTTCAGAAATTATTACTATTGCAATTGCAAATAGTGTCATACAAAATTCTAGCGCAGAAAAATCTAATAAATATGCAAGGAATAGGACTAAAAAGGCAATTGCAACGTGTATTCTCAAATTCATTTCACTCTTTAATACTAGTCTAAAACCTTTTCTTGCGTTTTTAAATGTGTTATTAAAGCCTTGTCCCTTAAATTTTGTCATAGTTAATACACTCCAGCGCCAATCTTTGTTGTTCTATAACAAAATTATATTCCTCTTCATCCCTATGGTCAAACCCCAATAAGTGCATTAGTCCATGGCTTATTAGAAAATAAAGTTCTTGCTCTTTGTTTTTTGAGAAGCTAATGTCTCTATTAACGCCTTCTATCACCTTATCGAGAGCAATTACAATTTCGCCTAAATTTATATCTCCATCAAACACAAAGCGGTTTTCATCATCTGCAAAAATAGCAAAAGTTATGATATCAGCAGGCTTATCTTTATCTCGATAATCACGGTTAAGTTCGTGTGTTTTTTCTGAATCGCAAAAAACTATATCAAGTGTAATAGATTTGTATTCTTGATTAGCAAGACAAGAATTTCTGCCAAGCTTAGAGATATAATGTCTAAGCATTTTGCGTGTTTTTTCTATAACATCTTTTTCATTTAGTTTCCAGTCAGGATAAATATTTTCAGTGAAAATATTAATTGTTGTCATTTTTTTTGCTTTCTAGTTCCTTAATTTTTGACTCTAAATCAGCATCAAGAGTGTTTGCAACAATAGTTTCTTCTATAGTAGGAATAATCAGTTGTTTGCTGCTCTTATCTAATTCTTGAACAAGGTCATTGTGATATTTAATTCTCTTATGATGCATACCTCTAAGCATTCTTGAGAAAGTTTCTGCAATTGTTTTTAAATCTTTTAAAGTAAGAGGTGAATCTTCCAGCTGGCCATCACTAAGTCTTTCTTTAATGATTTTATCAATTATTGCATCAATTTCTTCGTTAGTAGGGTTTTTAGCTGCTCTTACTGCTGATTCAACAGCATCGGCAATCATAAGAATCGCAGTTTCTTTCATGTTTGGTTTTGGACCAGGGTATCTGAATTGTTCTTCTTTAACAGCTTCTTCTCCCTCTTGTTTTAAAGCTTCGTTGTAGAAATAGCTAACCAAGCTTGTTCCATGGTGCTGAAGAATAAAGTTGTGTATTACTTGTGGCAAGTGATATTCTTTAGCAAGTTCAATACCATCTTTTGGGTGTGCAGTGATAAGCATTTTACTAAATCTTGGGGTGCAAGTTTTATGAGGGTTTTCAATGCCATAGAAAGATTGGTTTTCTACGAAGAACATTGGTCTTAAAAGCTTACCAATATCGTGGTACATTGTACCTACTCTTGCTAAAATTGGATTTGCACCGATTGCTTCTGCGGCTGCCTCTGAAAGATGTGAAACAATTAAGCTGTGATTGAATGTTCCTGGCGCATCTGAAAGAAGCTTTTTCAGTAATGGTTGGTTGTGGTCTGCCAATTCAGCCAAGCCGTAAGGAGTCATTACTCCAAAAGAGTATTCAATAATTGGTAGCGCACCAAGTAGTAAAATACCACCTATGCCTAAACAGTTTAGTACAATGTATACCATATCCCAAGCAATCATTGCATTATTGATGTCCATCATAAATCTTTCAAGGAAGTATATGCCACCTACAATAATTAATCCTGCAAGTGTTATTTTTAAGCTCATGATTAATAAATCTGAACGTTTTGAGTATTTTAGTCTTGATGCACAAGTCATAACAACTGTGTTTAGCAACATAAATGCAACTACGACATCCGTATTATAATGCATGCCAGTTGCTAAAAGGGCTAATACAATTGTTGATGCAAAGAATGCGTTTCTTGGAGTTGTAAATATTGATAACAAAATTGTATATGCCGGAATTGGTAAAATATATGGTGAGAAACCTGTTGGTAGAACTGCAGCGATGAATGCTATTAATAGAGTGAATGTAGCCATAATAAATAGATATTTACGGTTATAATAGTCTCTTTCAAAATTTCTTTCATATTGTAAGAATACAAACGTAAATAGTGCTACTAAAGTGTAAATGCCAAGAATACCACCAAAATTTACTTCTAAAACATTGTTTCCCGCTGCTCTTAGTGCATCTTTTTTAAGCTTGTTTGCGACTTCGCCTTTCATTATGATAAGCTGGCCTTTTTTGTATTCAACCTCATAAGGTTTAATGTTGTCTTGAACGTTCTTGCGTGCAATATTAGTTGCTTCTTCACTTATAACGAAGTTTGGTACAATTACTTGGTTGATTATTTCATAAACTAAGTTTCTTTTGTATCTTGTAGTGCTTTGAGGTATGTTTTTCTTTATAATTTCTGGAACATTGTTGTCTTCAAAATCTTTGTATGAAACACCTCTGTTTAAAACCAATGTCAATGTTATTTTAGATTTATCAAAAACACTTGTAATGTCTTCGTCACTAGCTCTTAGCATAAAATTCAGTAAATCTGTATTTTCTGTTGATGCGAATAAGACTTTGAGTTCTTCTGTTTTTAGACTGTCAGAAGCTTTTTTTTGTCTAATTTTGTTTACATTGTTTTGTAGCGCAGTAAGATTAGTCATTATTTCTTCATCACCAGTTCTAGTAAGAATTGGATCTAAGTTTCTAGCGATTTCTTTTTTGAGTAGCTCTGTTTTTTCAGTATCAACCACTGTGATATCTTTTTGAGCATAAACATCTTTTAGAGCAATGTCTTTATCAATAACTTTTTGGAAGAAAAAGTTTTGTGAACAAACTGCAAGTGTAATTAAAGCTGTAAAAGCTATAAAAAAAGTAACAGTTTTAAAACTTTTTGATTTTATTATTTCAAAGAATTTTTGCATATATTAACCTCGTTAATTTTATTTAAGTTTTATCTTGCGATTTTATTACAAATCCACATTTTGTACAAGCTAACGTCAGTCCTGTGCTATCAACTGGCATGAAGTTATGCTCGCAGGTTAAGGCTTCATCGACTTCTTCAAAAGAAGGCTTTTTCATCACTCTCTCCTTGGTTTGGCGTTTGTTTAACCATTTAATAAAAATTTCAATAATATACATAATTTGCTGACTAAATTATATCCTAAATCCGCAAGGAAGGAAATAACTTAATTTTTTGATTTCTAATTCCCCTAAGTTTTCTGTTACAACATCAATTTCGTACTCGTCTTGAAACTCAAATAGAACTTGTCTACAAGCTCCACAAGGGTAACAAGAGTCTGAGTTTGGAGAATAAATTGCAACAGCTAAGATTGTTCTTTCGCCTTCAGAAACTGCTTTGAATATTGCAGTTCTCTCTGCGCAATTTGTCAAGCCAAAAGACGAGTTCTCAACATTGCAACCTTGGTAAATTTTACCGCTAGATGTTAGCACTGCAGCTCCTACTGCAAACCTTGAAAAAGGTGAATAAGAGTTTTTAGAAGCTTCTTTGGCTAAGTCCATTAATTGTTTATAATCGATATTCATATTATTAATATTACCCTATTTTTTGTTTAAGTAATCCGTTAATCGGTTGATTTTACTTAGATTGAGTTTATTTTGCCCCAATTTAGCTTGTCGCTTAAAACCTCATAGAAGCAACCTTCTTGTAAAAATGCCAAAACAGCTTTTTGCTCTGCTGCTTTAATAGTTATTCTGTCAACGCAATTTTCTGTATCAAATCCATCAATTGATACAGATAGTAGTTTGTCGCTTGTCTTAATAGAAAGAGTTTCACTGCTTGGGACAACCAAAGGTCTTGCATTCAATGTATGAGGACAAATTGGAACAATTACAATTGCGTCCAGTGTTGGATATAGTATTGGCCCACCTGCAGACAAACCATAAGCAGTAGAGCCTGTTGGTGTTGCGATAATTAGGCCATCAGCTACATAGTCACAGACTTCTTTCCCGTTAATTTCTAAAAAGAATTTAGATGTTCTTGATGAATTACAACCCTTTATGACAAAATCGTTCAATGCAAGCTTATCCAGTGATGTTAGCATCATTCGAGATTCAGTTGTATATTCTTTATTAGCAATTTTTTCTACAAGAAATTTTATTTCAGCACCTGAAACTTGTGAGAGAAAGCCGAGTCTGCCTAAATTTACACCCAAGACAGGGATTTGCCATTGAGAATAAAAGCGAGCTGCTCTTAAAAGAGTTCCGTCGCCGCCAATGACTATTGTAAGTTCTCCAAAATATTCCATGTTATTCAGCTCAAAAGATTTGAATTCCAGCTTGGCTTCAATTAGCGATAATTCAAGTTGTGCTAGGATTTCTGAATAGTTAGATATATGTTTGTTAAAAACGACATTTATTTTCATATATCAGATTATATCATATAAACTGGTTTTGTGTTAGAATAAAAAAGCACCCCCTCGCCACTTGAGGGAGAGAGTAGAATTTCTTAGCGAAGTATGAGCTTAGAAATTCGGGTGAGGAGTGAGAAACTAAATAAGAGGATTTTATAATGATTGAAATGAAAGTTATGGGTATAGCGCTTGATGTGAGAACTAACTCTCCAATCGTTGTGTTACACGATTTGGATAATAGAAAAGCTCTACCAATATGGATTGGTTCTGCTGAAGCAAGTGCAATTATTAGATGCATAGAAGGCCTTGTTGTTGCTCGTCCAATGACGCATGATTTGGCTACAAACTTGATTGAAAAAACTGGCTATAAGCTTGATAGAATTGAAATTAATGATGTTGAAAAAGAAACTTATTACGCAACATTGTTTTTGCAAAAAGGTGAGGAAACTCTTGAAATTGACGCTCGTCCATCTGACGCAATAGCAATTGCAATGAGAGCAGAAGCTCCAATTTTTGTTACTGCAAACGTGCTTATGAACGGTTCTGTTTCAACTGATTCTGCAAAGGACGCAGAGGAAGCTCAGGAATTTAAGGACTTTATTCAAAGCATCAAACCTTCTGATTTTGAAAAATTAATGAAGGGTAAACACGAAGAATCTGATCAATAAGTAAAAACTTTTGGGTTTTGGTTGACACCTCACCCTAGCCCTCTCCTCAAGGAGAGGGAAGTTATTTGGAGGTATTGTATGAATTTAAACAAAAATTATGAAAACTTAGAACAAAGCTATTTGTTTTCTACCATAGCAAAAAAAGTTAACGAATTTGTCGCAAATAATCCTGACAAGAAAGTTATCAGATTAGGTATTGGTGATGTTACAAGACCTCTTTGCAAAGCTGTTACAGACGCTATGCACAAAGCTGTTGATGAAATGGGTGTGCAAGCAACTTTTCGTGGTTATGGACCAGAGCAAGGCTACGATTTTTTACGTTTGGCAGTGCAAAATTATTATAAAAAACACAATGTTTCTCTTGAATTAGATGAAATCTTTATTTCAGACGGAGCAAAAAGTGATTTGGGTAATATTTTAGACTTGTTTGATAAAGACAATACTGTTTTAGTTCCAGATCCTGTTTATCCTGTTTATGTAGATACAAATATTATGAACGGCAGAAAAGTTGTTTTTGCGAATGCAAATGCAGAAAATGGTTTTCTTCCGGGGGTAAATGATATTGATAAAAATATAAGTCCTGATATTATTTATATTTGTTCTCCTAATAATCCGACAGGTGCTGTGTATAATAAAGAACAACTCAAAGAATGGGTTGATTATGCTAATAAAAACAATGCTGTAATCCTTTTTGATTCAGCTTATGAATGTTTTATATCTGACAAAGATTTACCACGTTCAATCTTTGAAATAGATGGTGCAAAAACTTGTGCGATTGAGTTTTGTTCACTTTCTAAAACTGCAGGTTTTACAGGTACAAGATGTGGTTATACAGTTGTTCCAACAGCTCTTGGTAAACTTAATAAAATGTGGTTAAGACGTCAGACTACAAAATTTAATGGTGTACCTTATATCATTCAACGTGGTGCAGAAGCTGTGTTTACGGAAGAAGGCATGAAAGAAATTGCTGAAAATTTGGCTTATTACAAAGAAAACGCAAAAATTATTTCTGACACAATGAAAGAATGTAATATTTGGTATGTTGGTGGAAAACATTCGCCTTATATTTGGTTAAAATGCCCTAACAATATGTCATCGTGGGAATTTTTCGATTACTTACTAGAAAATGCTCAAGTTGTTGGTACTCCTGGAGCAGGCTTTGGTAAAAATGGCGAAGGCTTCTTTAGATTAACCTCGTTTGGCTCAAGAGAAAATACGATCGAAGCAATGCAAAGGTTTAAGAATTTATTCTCTAATACATAATTTCTGAAAGCACGAGCGAGTTCTTTTCTTGATTAATATCACACTTGCCTTCAAGAGCATCTATATACGTCCAACTTGGCGCACTACCAATAACTTTCATTGTGTGACCCGGAGTTCTAAACAAGCGTTCTGAGTTGATTTTATTAAAGTATGGGCCAAAAATAACTTTTGCATCAGGTCTACCCATTCTTGCGCAAACTTCTTTTGCGTATAAAATAATTGCATTAGTAACTTCTTCAGATGCAGAAAGATTACCATCAACTTCAAAGCTATCTATTACTAAATGTAATTGATCGTCAACCATTGCAAAATAACACATTGAGTTTCCATAAGAATTTCCTGCGTCATCAACAATTTCCATTCCGTTTATAAAAGAGTTTGTTAAATGTTGTGGTGCGACATATTGGTTAAATTTACCGATTGAAGTACAACATCCAACGTGGTTACCAAAACCTAGGTTTCTGCTAATATCATTTTTATCCCAAAGTCTTACTTTTAAATTATAAGTTTGTTTTTTTATTTTTTTAAGGTCATTAAAATTCTTTTTATGAATAGCCATGTGAGCTTTAAAGTTTTTTATGTCTGGATTATCTTGTTTCCAATAATCATTTGTTTCAAATTCTTTTTCGAATTTTTCGATTATATTAAGCATTCCTAGCGCATTTGCTTTTTTTACATTAGAATATGCCAATATATTCCTTAATTTATACATTATATCCTCATCTAGTCTTTGTGCAAGAGGAGAATATATTTCATCTAAAAAGTTTTTTCTACAAGCTTCAAGAGCAACACCGCCTTCAACTGTTATAGAGAGAGCTTTATAAGAATTTTCATCAAATTTGAGCCATTCATCGTAATCAAGACTTTGTTCTTCAAAATCCAAGCGAGTTAAAGCATTTTCCGGAATTTTATATAATAATTCAGTTAATTTCTTACTAGGATCTTCTTCTAAAAGACTAAGCAATTCATTAAATGTATGTATAAAATCTTTATCTGTCATTGCAACAAACATCTTAGACATATATTTGCTATCGTATTCTAATTTTTCTGTTAATTCTGGTGAAACATTTATTTTAAAAGCCTTATAAAATTCTTGTCTTATATTCTTAGAAAATTCTTTGTTATTATTTATAAGATTAATATGAGCTTCAATTTGTGCTTCTAAAAGCTTTATAGCTCTATCATTAAGTCTTGGTTTTGTAAAATCACCAGGATTAGATTTAATTTGAGCCTTTTGTTCAGCTAATTGTTTTAAATATTTTTGTTTTTTATCTTCAGGAATTTTATCATTATTTTGGATAGAAGCAATTTTTTTATTAATAATTTTTATTTGCTCATCAGCGCTTTGTGGAATTATAAATTTTTCGTTTAATTTTTCTTTTTCCAAAAACTTGCGAATAGTATCTTCATTTTCTTTTGGAACATTAAATTCTTTAACAAAATCATTTATTTGCTCAGAATAATCTTTGTCTGTGCTAAAAATCTGCTCAATTTTGGTTTTTTGCTCTGGTGTAACTGTTGGAGGTTTTATCAATTCAACAAGTGCATTGAAGTCTTCTCTGCTTATACGATCAATTAAAGGCATGAGAGCTTCAAGCTTTCCCAATCTTTGTTCTGGATGAGGTAACTGTGCTAGTTTAGTTTTAATAAGTTCTTTTTGGTCATCATGCAAACATACAAGAGATTTAGCTAATTCCAAATATTGTCTTAAACCTTTGTATTTACGTTCAATTAAGTGTTTAGTTGTTGTTTCACCAACTAAATCAATAATATCTAATGCATTGCGCATTTTGCCTTGTAACTCTTGTTTTACCATTTCACTTGTTACAGTTGTTGCTTCAGTTGCCAAAAGAGCATTGTTTTCAATAAAATATTCAGCAATTCTTAAATATTTATTTATCTTACCAATAATTTCTTTCTTAGCTTCGTAGTCATTTTCCAAACAAGCTGATTTATAACCGTCTAAAAATGCATTAATTAAAACATATGCTTTACAGCCTCTATCTTCTAAACCTTCTAGATAATGAATGAATGATACAATTTCTTTGTTTAAATTTTTGAATGGCAAAATCTCAGCTTTTTGCGCAATTCTAATTAATGCTCCATATTCTAAATCGCAGAAATGATTTGATTTGAAATTTTTTAAGTTTTTGTAATTTAAAGTCGTATTATAATCTATAAATTCGACACATTCTTTTCTTAAATATTTTATAATATCAATTTTGTTTTTTCTTTCTTTTGGCGGTGTGTTTAATAATGTAATAATATCGTATCTTGATTTGTCAGCTTCATATTCAATGCCATTTTCTTCTAGTAAAGGAAGAATATTATTGATAATATCATCAGCTTGTTCTTTGGTATTACAAAGCTCAATTATTTTTGAAACATCAGTTGCTGGTTTAAAATCTTGTGGTTCAGCTGTAGCTTCTGCAAAAGTTTTAGATTTTGATAATAAGGTTTTTGCGAGATTAACTTTATAATCACAAATCTCGCCGTATTCATCTACACAATATTGTGCAATATTATATTCAGTGAATTTACTCATTTGATGTTCCGTGGATTTCTTGAGTTTCATCTGAGAAGTTAATCTAATTACATTTTTTATCCAAAGAGTTTCAATGAGATCAATACTTGTTATATTGCTACCGAAAACAATACTTGCAATAAATTTAGTTGGAATATAACTTAAGTTTTTAAATTCCTCTCCAGATAAGCTTCTTTTTTCTTGAAAAATTCTTGTATAAGCTGCTGCTCTTATCTCATCAAATTTTACATATTTCCCGTTTTTTACACAAGAAGTTGCTTCTCTAGCTCCGTCAATTGTAATACAGCTATTGCGATCCATTTCCATAATATATTTTTTGAGGTTAGGATTGCTAAAAATTACATTATCATAAATATGATGCTTTTTTTGTGTTCTAATTGGTTTTACTTTTGCATCAAATTGTTTTTCATAAGCGGAATCAAATTCTATTTTAGCGATACCTTCTTGGATAACTTTATCAATTTTTACATGCTTAGAAGTTTTTGCGCTTTCTGTTAGTCTATGATATTCCTTTTGTAATTTCTTTTTTGCATTAAAATATGGTCTTGAAAATTCAAGTTGCTGACTTCCGTTTAAGTCGCTAAAAGAACTTTCAATTAAAGCATTATTCTTTAATTCGGTTAGTTTTCTAAGTGAGAATAAATATTCACTTCTTGAAATATAGATTTTATCCGCTGTTTCTTGAGTTAATCGAGTGTCATCATCCTCTAATATTTCTATTTTTGTTTCTTTACCATTTTTATTAAAAATAATAAAATCGTCTTCCAGTTCAAAATCGTCTGAAAAGAAATTTAGGTTATATTCTCTATTAACCTTGTCTAATACGCTTATTGGTTCATTATTTTCAACCAAAGTTAAAATTGCATATTCTGAGTCGCTTTTTTCAATTATATAATTTGGCTCTGCTAACTCCGCTTTATTATAAATATCATTAACAATTTTTCTTTTGAGAGCTTCATTTTTATCAAGAAAATCTACTTTAAATTTATCTCCACAAATAATAGCATAATCTTCATTGCCTTCTTTATAGAATTTAGCTTCTATTGCTTGATGGCAGTTATTAACAGTTATTAAAGACGTTCCTTCTAATGGCTTAGGGATTATATAACCATTATTATTTTCTTCTTCAACCTGTTTGATTTTATTTTCTTGAATAGGATTTATATTATTTTCAGATACTTGTTCTTTGGTTTCTTCTACTTTTTGTGATTTGTTTAAAAATAAACTACCAAGTGTGCTAATAAATCCTGTAAAAGCAAGCTTAAGCTTATTTACAACATTCTTATTTTTAGTGCTTAGTTGTAATGTGTCGACGACAGGCTTAAATCTGCCTCTAAATTGCACGTTAGAAACTGCAAAAGTTTGGGGCATAGTTTTTATTGAACTATTATTTGTAGTTATAAAATCTATTTTATTCATTGCTAACCTTTAACTATATAAAGCGTTAAAATAAATAAAATTGTTAATATGTTAGCGGTTGTAACAAATTTGTTACAAAAAACTAATGTAAAAGGCAATTTTTCTAAATGTATAAACTTTATATATTTAGGAGATATTATGCAGTTTTATAATTTTTTCAACATGAGTAATTTTGCATTTCCAAGATTTGATTTTGGAGGCTGGGCTATGCCTAATTTTGGTTGGAATAATTATAGCTTTTTTAATACTAATGTCTTTTCGCCTTGGAATAATAACTTTAGCAGGAATTATAATTTTAATTGGAATAGTAATAATTTTGGTTGGAATAATTACTCACAGCCAATCGGTGATACTTTTGTGTCTACAAACTTGACGACTAATACAACTCCTGCAAGTTTTATTTTTAACAATGCGCAGACAGCATCTTATATTCCGAAGACGACGATAGATTATACGCCTTCTACGTATTTTGCTCCAACTCCGACACCATCAAAACCAACAGTAGCTTCAGCTTCGACGACTAAAAAAACAACATATTCACAAACTCCATCGTTAGTTAATTATAGGAGTTTATATCGAGAAGAAGCTTTGAATACTGCAAAGAAAGATCCAAATCTCGAACGATTGATGACAACTGTTTCAGAAAAAGGCAACAAGGTTGTTATAAGTCAAGCTTCGTTTGTAAATGACATTCCGTATGCTAAGAAAGGCGCAATGGATGTTCTTTTGGCTGCTGCAGATAAGATTGGACAAGATTTAACTATAACATCTGCTCTGGGGTGTAAAACATCACCACATTCAGGAAGTTCAACAGGTGATTCTCACTATAATCCAAACAATCCGAAAATTGATTTTGGTGGAGGTCTTTCCCACGATGCGGCTAGATCTTTGAAAAAAGATCTTGAAAGCACAGGACTCTTTAATTTTGTAAATATAGAATACGATGGCGCAACTGCGCACTTGGATGCTCAAATAAAAATGAGTGCATATGATAAATATGCTTAAAGCAATAGTTGTGTGCCTAGAATAATTCTATGAGAATCTTTGCTGATGTCGTTTTGGCAGAAAACGTAGTTTAGCATAAGCTTTACAGCTTGGCCTTTTATAAAATAATTAAGTCCAGCTGTGTATTCTCGTTTTGTTTCGCCACTGTTATCTAAATCAGGTTTGTATTGGTCGTACCTACCTAGAATTTGAATTTTTGGAGTAATTCTATATCCAAGAGTGGTGTATAGGCCTTCTGCTTTTTTTGAACTTAAGCCTTTAGCTCCGTTGTAGCCGTTTGCTTTTCCCCACTCAAAGTTTGCATAAAGCTTTTTGTATTCATAACTAGCATAAGCACCTGCAACAGTGTAATCAATTTCATTTTGACCAGTTGTGATGCCGCTACCAATTTTTAGCCTTCCATACTTGCCATTTGTTTTACCCAATGGTTTTAAAGATACCCAACCTGCAAATTCGGCGCCTGGGAAGAATGAGTGGAAGTATGTATCAGAGCTATAGCCACCTAGGTCATATTCAACTAAGCTGTAATTACCCTTAACCCTTACACCAAGTTGTTTTGTGTTGCCAAAATTTCTTGAAATTTGTGAGCGCATAATAAATGGAATTACTGTTGAAGATTTTGCACCTTCGTACCCAGTTGCAGTTCTAGTATTACCTACAATTACAGAATGATGTGGGATTGCTCTGGTTGCAATGTATAAGTTACTTGGTAAATATTGGAAAAAATTATGCTCGTGATGTGGTGCAAATCTAAGACGAGCTTCGTAATAAGTTTTATCATCTCTAAATTTACCATTTATACCTACGTCAATATTATTGATGTTGTATGTTAAATCATTATCGTCGGATTGCATTGCATAATCAAAGTTGGATCTGTAATATCCTAAAATATGCATTGTTTTAACTGGTGATTTCTCGAATCTTTTTGTTAAAATTTCTTCTAATAGATAGTTGGCTTTTGAAATATCATTATGCTCTTTAGCTCTAATTTCAGCAAGCTTTTCTCTAAGGGTTTTTCCACCCATATCAAAATACCATTCGTCATCAGTAATTACATCTTGCTTCTCAAAGCTTTCTTCGACTTCACCATCGATGTCGAGCACAACTTCATCAATCGCAAATGTCGGTTGAATAAAAAATAATGATAAAATAACTAGTGCAATCTTGAAGAAAATTTTCATAACTTTTATTATATCACAGTTTTTTGCTTGTTTAGAAATGAACTAATCTATATGTATGATTTTTTAAGAGTTGACTACTCTTTTTGTATGATTTTTATAGTTTTCCATATATATATTGTTTTAAACCTACTATATAATGCTATTAGTAAACTTGACTTTTGTAAAAGTCTCATTATACATATAACAACAACAATTATAGGAGATAAGCCCTATGGGTATGGCAGCTTCTCAAGCCAGATATTTAGCACTGGTTGCACGAAAATCAAATTGTGAATATGAAGGTCAACAGATTAACCAAGCAAGAACAGCTTTGTCAAATCAAAGTGCAAACTTGTTTAATCAGATGCTAGGCTTGCAAGTTCCGATTCCGCCTAGCACGCAAGACTTTACAAAAACTCAGTATTCTTATACTGATGGATTGAATGATTCAACAATTTCAAGTTGGCAGCAGTTAGCTACTCCTGAAGAAGAATATAACTATGTGGTAACTCACTATTACTATACTGATGTCTATACAGGTTCTGAAAAGAAACTATCTGATCCACAAGTACAGTTTGCAGTAGGTCAAGCAGCTAATGTGGAGCAAATTGAGGCTGCTTTAAATGCAATGACAAATGCTAAAGCTGACTGGGAAGAAGCTCAAGCAGAACTGCGTAAGATAAAAGAAGAAGCTGCTACGTTAAGTAACTATGTTGACAAATCAACATACACAGCTGTAAGTAATTCAACATATGCGATTGATGCTGATACTTATACAATTACCCGTCAGGTAGAAGGCGTTGAAGAAACTGAAACGTTTGTTGGTTATGAAAAGTTATCTGATGATGAAAAGGCTCAAGTAGACGCAGCTTTGCAAGCTTTGAGAAGTGTCGGTGTTTATGCTGCTGATAAACCGGATTTAGATGATGTTTATTATAATGCAGTAGATCAAACATTATCATTTAGATCTGATTTAAAATTGTTGAGATCAGAAGGCGGAGCTGGTTCTAGTACTGTATTGCCAACTTATAATCTTGCAGGTGATGCAAGTATTGCAAACAAAGTTGCAACTTACAGTAATGAAATTGCAGCTGCAGAGAATGCTGAATTCTTAGCTCAATCAACTTATGATGCATATAAAGCTGCTTACGAAAGTTTAGAACGACCAACATATATTGGTAACTGTGAACTTACTTTACTACCTACTTTGACCGATGATCAAAGGGCTGAATTGCAACAAGTTGTTAAAGATTTGGAAGCTCAAGGTATAGAAGCAAATATTTCTGATTGTTTTACCGCAAATGGTGATTATTTAGGTGGAGTTTATCAATTCACGCTTAATGGTATTACATACTTTACTACATATGATGATTTGGAAGCTTCTTATGAAAGTGGTACTGGTATTAACAACATAGATGGCCAAGCAAAAATGGCTTATTATAATGCTAGTTATGTTTCAACAAAAATTGAAGAAACGGAAAAGGCTTTGCTTGAGACTGATGGTAGCGGTCGTTTCGTGAGTGTAAGACTTGAAAATGATTCAATAACTTATACTTTAAATATGGAAACTGTAACAGATGAAATAGCTTATCAAGATGCAATGAATCAATATTATTATGAAAACGCAAAATACGATAAGATGATTCAAGATATTAATGCTAAAACATCTATTATTCAAAGAGAAGATCAACAGCTGGAATTAAGACTAAAACAGCTAGATACAGAACAAAGAGCTTTATCAACAGAAATAGATGCAGTATCTAAGGTAGTTCAAGACAACGTTGAAAGCTCATTCAAGACATTCGGTGGCTAGGGGTAAATAAATGATAAATACCTTAGCTTAGATAAACAAAAAAGAAAGGAACGAATAATATAATAAGAAAAAGATAATAAGAAGATTAAAGAACTTATTCACTCAATTACTTATTTATTTATTCACTTTGAAAATATGGCTTACAAAAATGACGGACATTTAGTAATAGCAAATAGATTTGGATCAGCTTCATCTGACGCCAAGGCAATGTTGTATGAGACATACGATAGGTTAAGAGATTTAACTGTTGCTGGTTCTGGCTCTTCTGGCTCAGGTTTTGAAGCCGCTGGTGGCTTTTTATATCAACTTGCAAGCTTGTTTGCTCCATCTGCGTTTATGACAACTTTGGGTGGAACAAGTGCAATGAATATTCCAGGTACGTCTTACTGGACAAAATATACAGGTGGCACAGGCGGGCTTACTGGTACATATTCTTCATTTGGGGTTAATAGTTTGGGTAACTATTCAGGATTTCCAAGTGGATACGCTGCATCTCCATTAAGTGGTTATGCTACTGGTGGGGCAGCATCTGTTGGTAATCTATTATATGGTTACGGAACTTCTGCAGGTTCGCCTACTGGTTTTGCATCTGGAATCGGAAGTATTGCAGATATTGCAAGTACTGCAGCTTATGGTGTCGGTACTGCAAACGGTTATGGTATTGGAGCTTCAAATATTTTGATGCCGTTAGCGGGTTTAGTATCTGGCTGGGGTGGTATTATGACTGCGGCTGCTCCATATTTAGGCACATTTGGTTTACCAGCAGTTGTAATGGGTAACTTGATGCAAGGTACTTCTTCTGCAGCATTATCAGCATATCAATCAGTATCACAAAACGTTTTAGCAAATGCAGATACAATTCTAACTCAAAAAGTTGCAAATATTGAGACTGTTTGTAAAATGCTTGATACTCAAAGTGATATTGTAAGAAAAATGCTTAAAGATGATATTGAAGGAAAGAGCAAGGATATCCAAGATATTTAAGCTTAATTCTTTTTGGGTTTTGGTTTGGTAAAATTATGCAAGTACGTACTTTTTTGAGAATAATGTTTGAGAATTTATTTGTAAACAATGCTTTTTCTAAGGCTTTGCAGTCTTTGGTAAATTTTTGTAACGAACAGATGATTTTTAGGAATAATGAATTAAAGTTTTTAAAAAAGATGCCGTTAAATAAAATAGAACAAGAAAATAATTACAAAGCAAAGTTCATTTTTAAAAGTAATCATAAAACCGGAGTTGATTTTTAGTGACATGTTAACAAATGTAACAAATGTGATAAATAGAAAAGCAATAAAGCAATTTTCAAACTTGACATGTTTTATAATACATGTAGATCTATGTTGTGTAGGAGACAAAGCCTATGCGTGAAGAACTACAAAACAATGTCAAACGACTAATAGACTATTTGAATTTTGCTAGGTCTTTTTTTAGACGCAAAAACCCATTTTTAGCATTATTAGCAAGTTTGGCAACAAGCCTAAAAGAAATGCTTACCATAAGACAAAAACTAAAAATGGCTAAGTATCGTGTAAATTATCACAAGCATCAACTTTACAAAATGGAAAACTTGATAGCAGAAAGTAATGAACACACATTCTTGAAGGGAAAAAACTTGAACGAAACAAGGTAATAAAACCGGAAGGACAAGTGTAGTATGGGATTAATTACATCAAGCTTTAGGATGATGTACCTAACAGCGTATCAACTAACATTAGAGACAAAAATTCAATGGATTTCTACTGCAAAATTGGAGTTAACAACTTCAGCTAGTGAAATTATGTCATTGGGTAATGATTTAGAACCTGATAACCCAGCGATTAAACAGCTAGAAGCAAGACGTGATAAGTTAGCAGTTCTAGAAAAGAAATTGGATTTACAAATGCAAGAATATCAAAATAGATTGCAAATGGTAAGTAAAGAACTAGAATCTTGCAGAAGTGCTGTATCAAGTGCAATCGATAGGTCGTTTAGTTATCAACTTTAATAAATAATAAAAATAGTGTAGAAAATTATAGAAAAGGAGTAATTTAGAATGAATTACAATGTTACATTTGCCGCAAAAATGCCTCAAAAAGCTGTTAATATGGGTAAAGAAACTATTGAAAAAATTGCAAAAGATGCTGGTTATACAAAACCTTTTGAAGCCTTTGATAAAGGTATGACAGAAGCTGCTGGAGTAGCGGCTAAAAAAGCAGACAAGGCTATTGAAAATACATTCAAACCATATAATATTTTAGAAGCTGAGGCAAGAGCTGCAAAAAAAGAAGTTGTTGCAGAAGAATCTATTATGACTGTTCCTTTCAACTAAATTAAAAACTTACATCTAAAAAGCTCTGCAAATTGGTGCTTGCAGAGCTTTTTAATTTGTTATTACTTTATCAATTTTTATATCGTATTCTTCCGGATAAACTGTTTCAACTAAAAACTCTTTTGGGATACATACGATTTTTGTGATATTTACCCCCGCTAAAAACCTATCATAAAACCCTCCGCCATAGCCTAAGCGATAATTATTCTTATCAACTGCAAGAGCGGGTACGATTACTAAATCAATCAAATCCTTTTCAACTGCCTCTGTTGCAGGCTCTTTTGTTTTAAAACAAGATACACAAAGCTCCGCATCTTTGCTAAAAGGACAGCATAAGAGATTTTTACCATCGATTTTGGGTAAATAAAAATTCTTATCAAAATCTTTTAGCAACTCAAGTAAATTGATTTCATCTTTCAAAGGATAAAAAATCATTATGTCCTTTGCTTGTCTATATTCATCTGTTTCTTTGAGCTTTTGAAGAAGTTCTAAGCTTATTTTTCCAATATCAAGCTTTTTACGTTCTTCTTTCGCCCAAATGCGAAGTTGTTGTTTGTTATTCATAAATTATGCCACTTTTAGAGTTAAACCTAATTCTTTTAGAATTTTAGCTAAAGTTGTAATTTTAGGTTCTTTCTTACCTTGAATAATATTATATAGTCCTGTTCTGCTTAAATCGATTTTCTCTGCAAAACCTTGCATTGAGTCTTTTGATTTAATTACTAATTCTAATGCACGATAGAACACATTAAAATTGCCATCTTCTATGTATTGTTCAAACGCATAGCTCAAGTATTCTTTTATATCTTCTTCTTTATCAAATACTTGAACAAAAGCGTCATCTAAGGATATTGAATTTTTATAATTAGTCATTATTTTGTCTCCATATTTCTAAATACTCTTTAGCTTTTAAAATATCTTTGCTTTGAAATTTCTTATCACCGGCATTTAAAAGCAAAACTACTATATTATCAACTTCCGTATAATAAATTCTGTAACCTCCACCAAAATTGAAACGTAGTTCAGACAATTCATTGTCAATTTTCTTGAAATCACCAAAGTTATCATCCTGTTCAATTCTAGTTAATCTATCTTGAACACGAACTCTAAAAGGTTTGTCTAAATTTTTTAGCCATTCAACAACAGGAACTTTATTATTTGTATGTTGGTAAAAACGAATTTCTTTCATAAATATATTGTAAACTAAAGTTTACACAAAATCAAGGCTAAATCAATTTTGTTGCGAATATGAAGTTTTGTAAATGCGAAATTTATTTACCTCTAATCCAAGTATAATGTTCGATTGAATAAGATAAGGTAGGATAGGATAGAGGCAATTTCCTTTTTATAAAAAACTTTATAAGAATATACACGAGTTTTATTAAAGGAAAAGGATAAAAAGTATGCCTATTGAAATTTCAAAACCAATTGACAACATTAGTAAGTCAGTTGCCTTAGAGGTCGACAAAAATGGTAATAATAATGGAATTGTTGATGGTTCGGAAGAAAGCATATTTACTGAAGATTTAGCAAAAAGAAGGAATGAAGTTATATCAATGGCTATTTCTAATATGAAAAATCCGAAGTGTATAGAAATTGCTTCAAGGATTGATGGGCAAGGAAATCAGCATAATCTTATTGACGGACAAGAAAGAGGTTTCTATTTTGACAATATAGATCTTTATGAGAGAGTTGCTGTTTCTAAAACAAATACCTCTGTAACTGTTAAATCTCAAACAACCCCTTCACAAGAGTCTTCTTCTAAATCAGATGTTTTTTCTGAAATGGATGCAGAATATCAAAGAAAATTAGATTTGAAAAATAAAACTGAAATGAGAAACAAAATTTATAATCAAATTGCAGAGAATAATAAAAAAATAAAATTGTATGAACGACGACTAACTCAAGCCGAAATTACAAAAGAACAATACAGGATGGACGTAAAAGGTGGGTCTAATAACGAACAGCATATGAAAAAGACTATTAATATTTCGACTGCAGCTACTATTCTTGTCGGTGCCATTGAAGGCGTGTTTTGTGCTACTCTAGGTGCGGCAACTGGTGGTGCTGCTTTGATAGCAGTGGGAGCGATTGCTTATGCAGCTTATGAAGAAAAACATCCCGTTCCAAAAAATCAAGATAGGATTCGTGATAAATATAAAAAAGCTTATTTAAAATTACTCCAAGAAAACGAAAAACTACAAGCTCAGTTAGAAGAGCTAAATAAATAGCAAATAGTTTGGGTTATCATCCCAACAAAATAAATAACTTATAAGGTCGGCTTTACAAAGCCGACCTTATATTTTATTTCCCCCTACTCCTACCCAACAATCGCTCCGTGCGAAGCATCTTGAACGGTTTTGGCATATTTAGCTAAATAGCCTTTTCTCACCTTTGGAGTTGGCTGAACAAAGTTCTTACGACGGTCAGCTAAAACTTCATCAGAAACTTTTAAATTCATTTCTCGAGTATTGATATTAATTTCAATAACATCACCGTCTTTAATAAGCGCAATCACACCACCGTCAGCAGCTTCTGGGCAAATATGACCGACACAAATCCCTCTTGTTCCGCCAGAAAAACGTCCGTCTGTAATAAGTGCAGCTTTTGTTCCTAACCCTTTTCCTACTAAAAGAGATGTCGGTGCAAGCATTTCTCTCATGCCAGGTCCGCCTTTTGGACCTTCATAGCGAATAACAATTACATCGCCTTCTTTAATCAAATCGTTTTCCAAAGCTGACATTGCGTCTTCTTCTGAGTCAAAAACTTTTGCTTTACCTGTAAACTCATAGCAAGACTCATCCACTGCAGAAATCTTTATAACAGAGCCTTCCGGTGAAATATTGCCGTAAAGAATACCCAACCCAGGCTTTGTTGTAAACGGTTCGTTATAGTTATGGATAATTGAAGTATCTACATAAGCATCTTTAACAATTTCGCTGGTTTTTTGCAAAGTGACTCCGATTGTATCTTTAAAAAGAGGAACATCTCTCAACAAGGTTTTTAAAACCGCACTCACTCCACCTGCTTGATAAAAGCCTGACATAGTTATAGCTGAAGACGGTTCAAGCTTTACAATTTGGTGGATTTGATGAGAGAGCTCCTCGAAGTCTTTTAGTGTAACAGACCCCTCATCCGCCCTTTGGGCACCTTCTCCCGCAAGGGGCGAAGGGTTATTTAACGCATTTGCGATGGCTAAGATGTGCAAGAATGAGTTTGTAGATCCGCCCATTGCTAAATCCGCAATAATTGCATTTCTTAAGGTGTCTTTTGTAATAATATCAGAAGGCTTTTTATCTTGTTTTACAAGCTCTACAATTTGCATGCCAGAGTCAAAAGCAATTCTTCTTTTGTGAGATGATATCGCTGAAGCTGTTGCACAGAACGGCAAACTCATTCCCATAACTTCTGTCAAGCAAGCCATAGTATTTGCGGTATAAAGTCCCTGACAAGCTCCGGCAGAAGGACAAGAAGCTTCTTCTAATTCTAGTAATCTTTTTTCGTCAATAACTCCATCACGATATTTTCCAACTGCTTCAAAAGCACCTTTTATCATTGTTAATTTTTCACATTTACTTTCGCCATCGAGCATTGGTCCTGCTGTTACAACAATACAAGGAATATCTAATCTTGCAGCAGCAATCAACATGCCGGGAGTTATCTTATCGCAGTTTGAAAGCAAAACTAAACCGTCAAGCTGATGAGCATTAGCTACAGTCTCAACGCAATCAGCAATCAAATCACGAGAAGGAAGTGAAAATCTCATTCCATCGTGTCCCATAGCAATTCCATCACAAACAGCTGGAACTCCAAAGATAAAAGCCTGTCCGCCTGCGCTATGAATACCTTTTTCTATCTGGCGTTCTAAATCTCTCATCCCGATATGACCAGGAACTAAATCAGAAAAAGAGCTTGCAATACCAATAAATGGTTGATTGATGTTCTTTTTACTAACTCCTGTTGCCATTAAAAGGCTTCTGTGTGGAGTTCTTGCAATCCCTTTTTTGACGTTATCACTTCTCATTTTTATACCCTCATTTTAAGAGTATGATAACATAAAAACAGATTTATTAAGCCATATATGAAAGTTGTTGCGGATAAGCGACTTGTTGAGGATAAACGACTTGTTGTTGCATTGTTTGCTGTTGCTGAGCCTTTTGCATTTCATATTGCATAGCTTTTTGTAAAGCAGCTTGAGTTGTAGCATCCATTGGTTGTCCTTTTTGAGCTGCTTGCATAGCTGTTCTTAACAACTCTGTTTGTCCTTCTGCAGTTTGAGTCATATTTTCAGCTTCAATTTTGTTTGAAACATCTTCACCAACAATAGCTTTTGTAGCTTTTCCGGCTAACCACATACCGACTGAACCACAAACAAGACCGATACCTGCTCCAATAAATGTACCTATGCCAGGACCAAGAGTTGTACCTACTGTTGCACCAAGTTTTGCATAAGCTAAAATACCTAATGATTCACCAACAGCCCATCCTACTGAGTTTGCAATACCTTTTGAAATGGTTTGTGTTTTTTGTTTTTTGCCATAATTTGTTACAATGCCTTTTTCTGCATTTTCAGCATCTTTTGCTTGTGCAGTCTGAACTTTTGTCCAATTCATCAAGATTTCTAAAGCACCCATACCAACTGCGAACCAACCGCCAGCTCGTTTGAATGCTTGTGGTAATTTCATATTTTTACCACCGAATTTAACTAGGTTGTCAGCTGCGTCTTTAATTGCTTTGTCGGCACCTGTTTCATTAATTTTTGATATGAAATCTAAATTTTTACCACGTAATCTGCCCCAAAATCCTGCGATTCTACCATTATTAGTATATCCATAACGTAATTTCTCAGCAGCTTCTGCAGCTTTATTTATATCAATTTTGCCAGTTGCATCTGGTGTAAGAGCATCTTTTGCTATTTTTAAAATTTCGTCAAACTCAGCTGGTGTATATTGTTTTCTAAACAAGCCTCCAAGAGGACGTTTTTTAGAACGAGCTTCCGCACGATGTAATTGAGAAAATAGTTCTTCCATTATAAGATTATTTTCTTTCCAAGCTGCGTTCAGAGCTGTGCCATTTTGACGAACACCTTTGAATAATTGATTTACCTTTGAGTTTGGTAAACTTGTAGTAATATAATTCCAAGGGTGAACAATCATCCTAGGATTATTCATAATTGCACAACTTACACCACCCATAATACCAGCATTTTTGAATGATTCACTTGGCTCTAAATTCTTTGCATAAAAATCTGTTATTGCCTTCGTTTCAGCTTGACTTAAACCATTAAATGTTGTTGCTTGTTGTTGTGGAGCTGATTGTGTATTCCAATTTGCATAAGTTTGAGGCAATTGATTTGTTTGAACTTGTTGCAAATATTTTTGTTGTTGAGCTGCTTGTTCAAACTGTGCAACTTGTGGGTTTTGATATCCATAATAAGCATAATTTTGAGGATATCCTCCAACTCCGTTATTATAATATGGATTATTTTGTGCAAAAGTCGGTTGAGCACAATAATTATTATGCATACTTGGAGCGCCGTTAAATGCAATGTTGCCACCGTATAGCATCATTTCCATATTTTGAAGTCCGTTGATTGAATGTAACATGCTAAACCTAACTTAAAAATAAACTAACCTTACTTATATAAAGTATTTTTTTTATAAAAAATTGCGCCTTTGTAACAAAATGTTACACTTTTAGCAAAAAATTTTTTTACGAGTTTTGAGATAATATCAGACTAGTATTTTTTTATAAGGGGTCATAAATGAAAATTAGCAATATAAATTCTATAAAAGAGAGAAATATTGTATTTGAAGGAAAAAGAACAGATAGAAACGCAGTAAAACAATTAGCTAAAAATAATAAATATTCACTATCTGAGCCAAATCAGAGATATATTTCAACATCAATAGAAAACTTAGGTAAAGTTAAAGGTTCTAAAAACATTAACTTCCTTTTAGACACCGCTGCTAAGAACACTTATAAAACAAATATAGTCTTAAAAGATGCTCCTAAGAACAATTGGACTGCAAAGCTTCTTGCTGCAGCTGCAGCTGCGATTGCGATTACTCCTTTTGTTTCTAAACAAATTAAAGAAAAGATTGCTAAGCTTTCACAGCCTCAAGATTTAAATGAAACGGAATTACAGATTTTAGATTTAAGAAAACAATTACTTGAGCTTGTGGATTTAGAGCAAATTAAAAAAGAAACCAATGGCACAATGAAGGATTTTGAGAAGAATTTAGACTATTTCATTGTCTCGTCTGAAACTACTTTGGCTCATAAAAAATATGTTCTAGAGAGATTAAACTATTTTATGAGCGATGAATATGAAATAAATCCTCAATTAGAAGGCAAAAAATCCATTGCTATAGCTGAAATAGTAAATGATATGACAATTTCTGTCCCAGGAAATGAAATTCCAAATATAAAAGCTGTTAACCAAAGACGACACGGTATTTGTGCAGCTATTTCCATCGTAAGAAAAAAACTTGCTTATGAAGATAAACCAAATTATGTTGATGCAATAATCTCTGAATTAGATTCTTCGCCTTATTTAACTGTTTACGACAGAAACGAATTAGGTTCTGGTAAAAAAACTCAAGTTAGAAAAGTCCCTGTTGATTTTAAAACTGCGCTTGAAAGAGGCTATAGAATTATTGATGCATCAACAACTCATTGGATGCAAGTTGCGCACATGAATGGTAAAAATGACGTTGCGTATAGTGAATACATTCCTTTTAATAAGGAAAACTTTGATGTTATGACAGATTCATTTTATAACGTCAAAATGAGTGATGAAGGTTTAGCTAGGACTCAAGCTTATTACCAATCACTTTTACAAGCAAAAAGTGTAATTGAAGGTTACAAAGCAAGATCTATCAAACGTGATTTTAAAAATAATCAAGCAAAAGCAAACTTTGATGAAAATGTTGAATTAATGGGAAGAACAACCTCTCTTATTAAAGAAAAAATGTTTAATCTAAACCCAAATATGACAAAAGAAGAAACACAAACTCTTTTATCAAACATTTTGGAATTAGAGAAAAAATCTTCTGAAAAAATTGAGAAAGGTGATAAATATTCATACATAGCAAATGAAGAAGAACAAGTTATCAAAGAAAGAATAAAAAATTACATTTTAGATAATTCTTCTATTGAAAATATTGATGACAAAACTTTTGATAGCATTTTTGATTTGATGAATTACTACAAATCTTTAGATGCTCAGACAAAACAAATAAATCCTTCTAAAAAGCCTATAAATAAAGCTCAACAATTATACGAAGTTGGTGCAGCTTTTAGATATCAAGTTATTACAGGACTTCAAGAAACAGAGACTTTAAAAAGTTCTATGATGATTAATGGTGTTGTAGATGAAGATACATTGATTATCGAAACTATTGATACACTTCTTGAAAGACTAAATAATGATGCAGCTGATTCAGATTTAATCATTGAACAGCTTGCACCACAAGTTTTAGAGTTTGGAGAAGCTAATAAACACAATACAATCGAATGGCTTTCAGCTCTAAAAGAAGCTACTCAAACAGTTTTGACAGAAACATTAGATTCTATTTATTATGCAATGGCTCTAGGTAATAGAAAACAAGTTTTATATAACACACTAGAAAACCTTAAATATGTTGCAGTTACAGCTGATAAAGCGACATTAGAAAACTTATCAGCACTATTAAATACTTCTAAAAAGAATGAAGATATTATTGATAAAATTGATACAATGCAAGAACGTGTTACAAACGGAGATGAAACAGATTATATTGAAATTTTAAACGCTTTAGGTAACAAATCTCAGATAGAATTAGTTGCAAATGGTTTGCGTGCGTTGGTTAAAAATATCAATGAAGAAGAATCAGGCCAAAGCCTTCAAGCATTTTTAGCAGTAAATGGTATTGAAGATGGAAGTAATCCTAATGATTTTATTGCACAACTTCAAGTAATAGAAGATTCTATAAACAACATTAACGCAGTTTTAAGAGAATACGCATCTATTTTGAAAATTGTTGATAAAGATGGTGATGTTTTATACTCTGCAAACCCTCAAGATGTAATTATTAAGAAGATGGAAAACAAAAACCAAATTCCTTCTGCAAAAGCGTTGAGAGAATTACAAACTCACTTGGATAAAGTTGCTGCACACAGAGCTCAAAACGAATTTGGGAAAGCTGGTAAAATCACCGATAAATCACTTCTTAAATTTACAAACAGAGAAAAACAAACTATGAAAAATTTAGAAGAAAGCATAAACCCTATGCTTACTTATGTTCATAAGCAACTAAATGCAGTGCAAAAAGGCGAGTTTAAAGAATCTTTAGAAGAATTAAACCGTATCATTGGTGTTAATACTGGTGATTATTGGGTATACGAAGCTTATGGTGGTTTAGCTAAAAGCCAGCAAGCAAGAATCTTAGAATATATGACTGGTCGTCCGCACTATGTGACTAAAGACTGGAAAAAAGCTGTTGAAAAAATTAAAACAACTCCTTATTCAGGGATTTCAGGCATGCAAGTTTCTCACAATTCACCTGGGGGGCACGCTCAATATATTGCAGACATTGCGCCTGTTGAAGTTGAAACTAAAGATAAAGATGGACAAGTCAAAAAAGAAACTATTGATGTCCTTTTCCACGATAATACTTGGGGTGGTGTAGAAAAAGAAAACACTTGGGTAGATTCTCAAGGTTTAGTAAGAACTGATTATAATGGTGGTTATGGTGGTACAGAAGGTTATATTACTAACGATAGAATGCAAAACGGTAACAAAGTATCAAGAATTATGAATGATATGATTTTCCGCCTTGAACCTGATACAACAGATATCAAGGCTTACAAGAAAATTAAACACAATGATCCATTTGCATCACCTTATATTAATACACAATATTTAGAAGTTGTCTTAGATGGACGCTCACCTGAGGCTAAAGATTTAGCAGATCAAATTTCCGATTTAATGTTTATGCCAAATACAGAAAACATTGATGCATTGGAAAAATCTTTACAAAATACTATTGAAAAAATCAAAAAAGAAAACCCTGATGCTAATATTTCAGATGAAGTTTCTGCAATGATAACTTCTCTAAAACATTCAGGAAAATCTTGGAAAAGCACATATAAAGAATTAAAACAAAGAATTTTCCCAATCCACGGAGAAGGGATTAAAACAAAAGAAGATTATGACATATTAGCTAATGACGATTATTTAAAAGTTGTATTAGAAAAAATAGCACTTAAACAAAATTATCAAGTCTATGGCAGAGAATCTGAACTTGCTATGGTTAGGGATGTAAAAGGTTTGGATAAATTCAAAACTTCTCAAAAAGCAAGAGCTATGAATGCGTTTAAGTATGCATTTTCTAAAACTACACCAATTTTAGACTATTTAGCAGAGGAAATGGGCGTTATTCAAGAATATAATATTCAAAATATCCTTGCAAGACACGGTATAACATTGACTCCGGAAGAATCTTTGTTAATTGCGGATATATTTGATATTCCAAAAGAAGAATTTACAGGTAGTGCTAAAGATATAATTAACTACTTAATGAATGTTTGGGCTGAAGATATTGATAATTTGATAACTAATCCAGATGCAAATAAAGAAGTTAAAGAATACTTGCACCAATTCTTAAAAGACGAAATCTACTTCACTAAAAAAGATATTGATACAAAACGCCTTGAGCATTTGGTTAAATTTATTGATAGAGAATTTGATCCGATTGACGATAACGAGTTTGTAAAAATATTTAATCGTATTCAAGATATGACAATGGAAGAATTTAAAAAAGAAATTCTACCAAGAGTAAAACCTGAAGATTTGAATATAAAAGACATTACAGGCTATGACGTATTAAAGAAAATTCAATACTACAATAAAGATATGAATACAAATCTTATCAACACTGTATTCTACGATTCACTTGTGCCTGAAATCAATCCTAAAGAAACAAAATTTGAATACAAACCAAAACGTTTCTATAGAACAACTGCAATGAACTTAAATGACAGAGAATTTAACTTGCTTTACAGATTAATTTCAAATGATATTTATTTATTGACAGTGCCAAAATTATTTAACAAATATAAAGATGACGGTATTACAAGAGCAAACGCATATCCTGCATATCCAAAATTGGATTATTTAACAGATGAAGTTATTTCAACAAGCTTTGAGTCAATTACACAAACAATAAGAGGCAATGTTGAAACGGTAAAAACTTGCAAAGATCAAATTGAAAACTACAATTTGAACCATCGTTTGATGAATTATATGAAAAAGCTTTCACCTACAGATGTTTTAAGTGATTACCAATATAAAAATCTTAATTTAATCCTAGGCGAACTTATCACGCTAAATTTAGCTGACGATACTATTTCAGAAGTTATTGATGCTGCTGCTGATTTGATGGACTTACCAAAAGGAACACCTTGGAGTGAATACATTAATGGAATGGAAACCATTACAAAAATGTTCTCTAGATTAGAAGCTACTACATCAAAAGCATTTTTACAAGAAACAGCAGATAAAGCAGAGTTGATGATTTCAGCTGGTATAAAAGGCTTTGTTGGTAGTCAAATTCAAGAAAGATATCGCAACAAGCTTACAGGTATCTTTAATGACTTAAAACAAGCTTATATAGATAATAATGAAATGGAAATCGAAAGATTAAGAAATATTTTATATGCAGAAACTGAATTATCACATATCCTTCAAAAACCTGAAGAATTGTTAGAATCATATGTACTCTCTCAAGCTCCAGATTCTCCATTGCATCCATTTAAAGAAGCTTATAAAGTGTACTTAACAAGATGCGTTCAATTTGCCACTTTAGCAGAAATGCAAGAGTTAATGATGCAAGCTCTTGAGGAAGGTATAGCACCGAGTGTTAGAAAAATGTTTAGCACAATTACTATTAGAGTTAAAGATGATTTCCCAGCTTCTATGAACTCTGAAAAAATGATTTCTGCAATGGTACACAAACTCATTTTAGATAACCAGCTTGAAACAGCGCAAATGTTTATCGAAAAATTTGGATTAGCTGATGCGTATATTTCATTTATGGCTAAACAAATAGATTTTGATTCAATGCGCGAAATCATTAAAGAAGCTTATGAAGCATCTAGAGACTTTAGTGCGTTCCAATCTACAATGAATCCTTTCTTCGAAGAAGCCTATAATTTATTAAAGCTTGAAAATGTAGATTACAACAAAATAATGAACGAACTTAAAAAAGCTGTAAAAGCGGTTGGCGAAGCTAATAATATTGATAAAAAAGACATCAAAGTACTATTGAAATCACTAGATTTAGTAAAAGAAAATATTGCAGCGAATCCAGAAGGCGATCCTGTTCTTTATTACAACGCCGTTATGAATGGCGCAAAAGCTCAGGTTGCAAATAATTTACAACAAAAGCTAAATATGGCTAATGATGTTATCAAATCTAATGCAACAATCTTTGAATTGATTGAATCTATAGGATTGAAACCTGGTAGAGTAAATGATGTTCGTAGTGAATTATTGTCTAAATTTAATGATTTAGTTGCTTATAAACAAGAATTAATAAATTTGCAACAGGCTGAAAATTCTGCTACAATCTAATCTATGGCAGATTTGGTTGAAAAATTAAAAGAAATTGGCTTTAATTCTTATGAAGCAAAGGTCTACATTGCGCTTTTGAAGAAAAATCCTGCAACAGGATATGAAGTCTCAAAGTTTGCAAATATTCCGCAGTCAAGAACTTATGATACTCTTAAAGTTCTTGAGGAAAAAGGTGTTGTTGCGCCTACAAACACAAAGCCTGTTTCTTATACTCCAATAAAGCCAAAACAATTAATTTCCAGCTATCAAAAAAAGATGAATAAAACCATTAGCTATCTTGAAAAGCATTTACCTGAAGTTAAAGAAAACTATAATGAACCAGTAATTACGATTAGCGGACGTCAAAGTATTCAAAATAAAGTTTTGGAAGTTATTCAGAATGCTAAAAAAGAGATTTATATGGAAGTCTGGTCACAAGATTATAAAGTTTTTGAACAAGAGCTTTTGAATGCCTATAACAGAAACGTTGAAATAAGAATAGTTGGCTACGACAATTTTCAATCAAAATTCGGGCTTGTTTTTGAACACGCATTTGCTAGAGATATTGAAATGTCTTTGGGCGGAAGGATGATTATTATTGCAGTAGATGATTCCGAAGGTATTGTCGGAAAAATCTCATCTCTAAAAAATGATTTGAGTGAAACAAATATAATTTATACCCAAAATAAAAGCGTTGTATTTATCATTAAAGAATTTATTGTACATGATATGTACCTTATAGACGTTGAAGAGAACCTTGTTGAACAAATGAAATACATATATGGCAAGGGCTTTAAACGTTTGAAAGACAAAGTTTTGGGCTCAAATTCTGCATATTTGATACACTAAATTAATTTTGTTTTTTGAAGCATATCAACAACAGCTTTAATCGCTGCTTTTGTGTTTGCAACAAACGACTCTGCAAGTTCTGGAGCAAAGTTCTTTTGTAATACTTCTAAAATATCTGTTTGCATATATTGGTATACAAAAATAGATTTAATAACTGTATTTACAAGTGCTGGTGAGAAAATGCCTTTTGAAAGTTGACCAATTATTTGATTAATATTATAAAATTCGTCTTGAATAAAATCGTTTAATTTAAGCTTGAAAGGCTGAATAAAAGCAAGTTGTGTCATTGATGCATTAGCATCAATAGGAATTTGGCCTATTGGTAAATTTTTAGTACCCATTATATCTGCACCAAAACTTGAAGTATTATAAATATTAGCGCTTTCAAATTCTTTAATTAGAGTTGCAAAATGGTGTATGAAAGTTTGATAATCTTCTCTTGTGTAGACAGGCGTATTGTTTACGGATTTTACTTGGACAATATTTTTCTTTTCATTATTGATAAGGATTTCTTCTTGAGAAATTCTATTCATTGTTTGACCGTCTGTGTATATAATGTTATCTTTGAATGCTAAATCTACACCAGATAGTACAACCTTAGAAAAGCCTAATTTTATAGCTGAAACGACAGCAAAGGTAGAAGCAGAACCGCCAGTTTCATAATTTTTCATAAAACTATTATATGTGCCAAGTTTTTTGATAAGCGCATCATTTTCACTGAAATTAATGAAGAATTTTTTAAAGTTTCTATTCATTATATTGTAATCAGTTCGTATATCCATAATGCAGTTACATTCTGAAAGAGATGTATCTAGCTCTCGTAGAGTTTTATCAACATAACTGGCATCTAGGCAAACTACAAAGTCAGGAGTAATCCCGTTTTCGATTAAGTGTTTGGCAACTTTGTTGACTGCAAAAATAACAAATTTATTTCTGTTTGTTTTGATATACTCGATATTTTCGCTTAACGAAGGTCCTGCCGCTGCAACAAGAGCAGTTTGTCCCTGAAATTTGTTTTCTAAATCTGATAATAGGTAATAATTTTGTTCTTGAACTTTTGCAAGGTTGCTAACTGTGTTTATTAACCATTGTTTAGAAAATTTTGTTATTGTATTAACATCAATAATTTTGCTTTTACAAGTATCTAAGACTTTTTGTGTTAACAAAAGTAGCTCTGTATTTTTTATAATGGCATAGTTTTGTAAATATAATATTTCAACTTTATCTTTTGTTAAGAAAGTAGACGCAAGTTTTGTTGTTAATTCATCAATATCGTTTGTTAAATAAACTCTACCGCTTGCTAAGTGTTCTGAGATGTCAACATTACTAAGTACGAAATGTAACAAATTTATGTCTGGTTCGTATACAAATATTTTTGAAGGAAATCTATTGTAAACTTCATCTAATAAATAGCCAAGGCCTATTCCAAAAGTAATAATTATATCATTATTATTAAGTTGTTGCTTTATATTCTTTTCAATTATCGTTTTAATAGCTTCACGAGGATTATTTAAATCGTCTGTCGGATGCTCATTTTTAAGAAGAACATAGTCGTTTGAAGGTGTTACGCAATAAGATACGCCAATTCTGCTTTCTATTGGCGAAATTTTTTCCAATCTTCTCTTAAGCGCAATATTATCAATTGCTTCTAAATTTTTTTCAAACATAGCTCTTCCTTCAGTTTATACAGATTTAAAGTTAACATATTTAGAGATAAAAGTAAAGCAAAAGCTACAAAAATCAACTGTTTCGAGGATATTATTTGTCTCGTTTGTCAATAATCGTTTCAAATTCTCTGAAAACATCATTGCCAACCAGCTGCTCTAATCGAGAACGTTTTTCAAAAAAATCACCTCTTGCTTTTTGTTGCTCATCTAAAGCTTCTCTATAAAAAGTATCCGTTATCAAGACAACTTCTTTTGAAAGATTTTGTGCATTTTGATAGTTTTGTTGGCATCTTGCAACCATTTCTGTTGTCATATTATAAAGCTCTCGCGCGGTAATGTAGTCATAATACATATCAACGACTTTTTGCTGTAGTTCTTCTACTTTTCTAACTAAAATAATCATATCAGCGTCGTTAACTTGGCTATATTTATAATTTAAAGCTTTGGAGTCTTGTGACATTATACCCAAAGTGTTACCGCTGATGAGTGCGGCGCTAGCGAGTACTGGATTTCCAGTCCCAGCACCAACGAAGGTTGACATACCTGCAATTGTTGCAAGAACTTTTTTGACAGCATTTGTATCAGGTTTATCTTTGTCTGGATTAGAAAGCTTGTAGATTGCAAATTTTATTGTATCACTTCTTGTAGCTGCACCTTGCCAAAGTATTGATAAATCGCCCTGCATGTCGTTGAAGTCGATTGCTAAGGATTTTGAGACTTCTAATGACATTTTTTTTATGCTCAAATCGGCATAGGTTAGGTTTTGGCTGTCTTTAACTGTTATTTCTTTTTGAACAGTCGGTTTTATTTCTGGTTGAACTTCAAAATTATACTTAACTTCTGGCTTGTCTGTTGTTCCAAGACGGTAAAAGTTTTCTTTATATGATTTTAAATCGTCAAGTTCCAATGCTGCATAGGCGTTGGTATGTAGCAATATTGAAAGTATCAAAGCGGGAATTAATTTTTTCATTTTTTCTTCCCTTTCTTTGAGTCTTTTTCAGTTTCTTTGTATAAGATTGAATCAAAGTCGTATTGATACATATCCAAAGAATCGACCATTTTTTTGCCAGCAAGTCTTTGGAGCTGAATATGATATTTTTTAGCAGCTTGTTCAAGATTAAATTCTTGTAATCTCATTGAATCGTATAAAGAAGATGAAATTGCAATTTCTAAAACGTCAGAGCTCATTACTGCATTTGTATAATTTCTGCTATAAAGCAACATTTTTGAACGTGTTGTTTTTAGCTGAGAAAGCGTATTTTTGTAGTTGTAATATGAACTTATTAATGTGTCTTGCAAATCTTCTATCATTCCAGCAAGCTCGATTAATTCTGTGTCAGTCAAAGGTACTTCTTGCGGAACATTTTTTTTGTTTAATAGACCTTGAGCAAGTCTGCCAGCCGAAAAAGCAGAAGTCTGAACAGCAGGATTTGCGCCCATAAGGCTTGGTACAAAAGAAGCTCCAGAAACGATTGCAGAAAGAGTTTTTGCCATTAATGATGAATGAATTCTTCTTTGAGATTCAGGAGTGGCAAGCTTTTTGAGCGCAAATTCAATAACCTGATTGTTTTCAACAGTGCCTTGCCATAGCCTTTCTAAGTCTTTCAAGTCGTGTTCTTTTTGCTCATCAATAAGGTTTGCTAATGTTTCTGAATCATCTACTAAAAGTGAACCTTTTATAGTTTTAGCAGTTTCTCCTGTGATAATTTCAGGTTTTTCAAGATTAGCTTTGTCTAAAGTTACAACGTTAGCTGGCGCTGCTTGAACAGGCATCGCAAAAAACGCTAATAAAACTATACTCCCCAACAATCTTTTCATACTATATTTATACAATAAAAATTTATTACTGACAATTTTCTGTTTTTACTTAACTCCCAAGAAAGAGAAGCGGAAGGTGGGGAGTACGCAGTTGTATGAATGGCGTGAATTACAAATGCGGGGAGGGGATTTTTTCGAACGGCTGGGTCCCCGACTTTCAGTCGAGGACGACATAAAAACATTATGTCATTCTCAGACCGTAGGTCTGGGAATCTAGCTAATATTCAACTTCAGATAAAGTGAGCCGATGATGACCCAAAATTAAAAATTACCTTCAAACTTAAAAATAATCAATATTACAACCAGATTTGCAACTTTACAAAACTTCACAGAAAAAGCAATTGTAACGAATTGTAAAGATGACTTTTGACAAGGCTCAAACTCAGTTATAATGCCCTATATGATATGATATGATATGAGGCAAATTGTGTCTTTGGATTAAAGCTCTGAAAAAATGTGCCGTAATACATGAAGTACACACAGGATAAGACCAAAACATATAAATGAAAGGAGTATGTATTATGGTATCAATTAATCCAAATTTAAATTTCAATCGTCTTCCATTACAAAAAGCAAATGTAAAGATTGAAACGGAGCAGGATGAACAACAACAGTTACCATCAAAAGTAGATAATAAAATTTCTAGTGGACAGTTAAAAGAGGTGCCAGTAGATACACTATTGTCATTGAATGGGATTAAAATAGATAAACCAGAAGATAATGGGATTAAAATAACTATGCCAGAAGGCTCAGAAAAACCGTCTATTGAAGTAAATTCTCATTTTGAATTTGATAATCCTTTAGATTTTGAAAGAACTCGGGGTAAAGAAATATATAAGCACGGTGATACTATTCATTATAGGTCTAATGGTAAAGAATATAATTTTACATATAAGATTGTTTGGATTGATGACCGTACATATGTTGGTTTCTTTGAATCTGATACAGGGTCAACTTTTAAAGACGATGTTTATTCACGTTAATGGGTATGGTGCGTTGTAATGCACTGAATAATATTTAATAACTTACTAGGGTGTGCCGAAGGTGCACCCTAGTAAGTTAGATTGAAATGAAGTTTGTTTTCTTGTTGTAGTTTATTTTTAGTCAACAAAGAAGCTTGCGTTTACGTTGGCATTAACTTTTACAACGCCGTTAGAAATAGTTGTTGCGCCCGATGCGCTTGCCATTTCAGTTGCAATATCAGCTATCATGTTTTTTGCCATGTACAATCTTGGTGGATTGTAATTGTTTGTGCTACAGCTTGTTGAAATATTGCTAATTCCGTCGGTTGTAGTACCTAGGGCAGATGCAATAACATCAGCTCTTGATTTAGCTTTTTTTGTAGCGATACTGATTAAATCATTGCACTGGCTTTCATAATTTGAAAGTAAGAATGACAAATTGTCAACGTTTGTAGCTCCAGCAAGGATAGCTTTGTCTATCATTTGTCCAACTTTGTCGATTGATTTTGTGTGGACTATAACACGGTTTGAGACTTCGTATTTTTCGAATGTTTTTTTAGAACTTTGATAGGAATATACAGGTTGAGCACTAAAATCAGATGTTTTTATATAGTCTCCGTTTTGAGGATTAATCATAGATTTTAGTTGTGTCAAAACTTTTTCTGAAATCTCTTTGTTTTCAACAGTTGCTTTTTGCATTGATTTTAAGTCTGAAGTTTGAACTGCAAACGAAATTTCTGCAACATCAGGTGCGATTTCTGTATTAGCACTTGTATTTACAGAGATTATTCCTCTATCTTTTTCGGTGCCAATAGCTTGTGCAGAAATGCAAGAAGTACCAGTAATCACGCTTAAAACAAGCATGGAAGTTAATATTTTTTTCATACAAATTTCTCCTTATACTCAATATTATAACGAGAGAAAAAGAAAAAAGTTCAAATTATTTTACGATGTGTTTATAAATTAGTTCAGATGCCTTTACAATGTACTCTTTACCTTGATATGCGTTGTGTGGTCTTTGAGCTAGAATGACAACAATGTATTTTTTACCATTAGGTGCAAAAACAATTCCTGCATCGCCTAACATAGTGCCAATATCACCAGTTTTGTGAATAAACAAGGCTCCTTCACCTAATCCAGCTTTGATTAAACGATCATTTTTAACATGACTCATATAATCAATAATGTATTCACGAGAATTAATATTTAAAAATCCGGGGTTGTCTAAGTTATACAAAATCTTAGCCATATCTAAGGCGGTTGTTTTGTTTGTACCTTTTAAATCAGGTAGCCAAGTTCTTACGTAAGTTGTGTTAATGCCCCAATCTCTAAGGCCAATGTTCACGTCATCCATACCGCCTAATTTAGACATAATCATATTTGTAGATGTGTTATCGGATTCTTGAATCATTATTTTTGCAAGATAATCCATAGTGTAGCTTCTGCCAGCTTGTGAATATTGAAGGCTTCCAGAACCACTTGTACGATATGGTTCTGTCATTTTCATTTCGTCAAAAAGGCCAAATTGTCCAGCTTCAATTGATTTGAACATTCTTACCAAAACTGGAAGTTTAATTATGCTTGCAGCTGGATATAATTCATTAGCATTGATATTTACATACTGTCCTTGTTCATATTCCCAAACGTATAAGGATGGTTTGATTTTAGGATATTCTTTGTTGAGATTTAGCAATTGTTGTTTTAATTCTTGCATCTCGGAAGTCTGATACATTGTTGTAACTTCGCTATGAACTTTTTGGATTGTTGGAGTTAATAAAAGTTGATTGTTAAACATATCATTATGAATATAATTAGTCACAGGGTTTGCTAAGCTGTACAAATTAACATCAGCTGAATATGCCGGATTAGATTCGCTCATTGTGTTTTTATATTCTATTTGTGTTGGAAGTTTTGTTGGGTAAAAAACCTGTTTAATCAAGTCATTATATGCCGAAGGAAAAATAAAATAAGCATACGCTCCGATGAAGCTTAACGCCAAAGACATTCTAAAGAAATTGAGAATAGGATTCTTTTTCTTTTTGACAACTTTCTTTTTTTGCACGACAGGACGTGTAACAGGCTTTCTTGAAGGCACTGCATGTAAAGGGCGAACTTGAGTCTGTTGTCTATAAGCGTACAAAACGGGTATCCCTCCGAATCACATCCTTTCGTATCGTATCATCTTGTTAAATTTTATTAATCCTACAAACAGTCGAAAAATTTTTTCTACACACTTTACGCTAACTTCTCTTCGTGTTAATATGTCGTTATGGTAGTTGCAAGTTCATTTGAAGAAGCAGTTTCGCTTATAAAAGACCGGCTGGATATAGTAGACGTCATTTCACAACACGTAGCTCTTAAAAAGAGTGGTGCTAATTATTGGGGAATTTGTCCTTTTCATAATGACTCTAAACCATCTATGTCAGTTAGTCCTTCTAAGGGCATTTTTAAATGTTTTTCTTGCGGTACCGGTGGTGATGCTCTCTATTTCTTAACTAAATATCAAAATAGAGAATATAAAGAAGTTATTTTTGAACTTGCTGAAAAATTTGGGATTGAACTACCTAAAAAATTTACTCCATCAAATGAAAATAAAACGCAAAAAGCTGATATGCTAAAAGCTTGTGAAAAGGCTGCAAAATTTTATAATTTGCAACTTAAAACTGCAACTGATGCTAGCAAAGCAAATGCTTACCTTCAAGGTCGTGGCATAACAGAAGAAATTATTAAAAAGTTTACAATAGGCTGGGCTCCTGATAAGTTTGATGCGCTTTATAAAGAATTGTCAAAAGAATTTAAGGATGAAATTTTAGAAAAAGCAGGTTTGATTTTAAAATCCAATAATGGAAATTGGATTGATAGATTTAGAAATCGTTTAATGATTCCTATTCAAAACGAAAACGGAGATTACATTGCTTTTGGCGGCAGAACTTTGGAAAAAGATGCTAAGATTGCAAAATATATAAACTCATCAGATTCTTTAATTTATAACAAGAGTAGAGTTTTGTATGGTCTAAATTCGGCAAAAGATGCAATTAAAACAGAAGATGCAGTTGTCGTAATGGAAGGTTATTTTGATGTTATTTCAGCTCATGCTAATGGGATTGAAAATGCAGTTGCCTCTTGTGGAACTGCTATGACTGCAGAACACGTGAAAATGCTTTCTCGTTATACTAAATCAAGACGAATTTATCTTTCTTTTGATACTGATGATGCAGGTATCAAGGCAACAAAACGTGGAAGTGACGTTATCAAAGAAACTCTTGCAACATTGGGTAATGTTAAGCAGTTCGATGAAAGTCATATTTCATCATCTGATGACAATAAATATGCCTGTGAAATTAGAGTTGTTGCGCCACCACAAGGAAAAGATCCAGATGAATTTATACGTTCAATGGGTGGTGATGCTTTTAAAATGTATATAAAAGAAGCTCCATTATTGATTGACTTTTTGTTAAACAATATTTTGCGAGATAAGAATAATGCAAAAACCCCACAAGAAAAAGCTGAGTTGGTAACTCAAATTATTGATATTTTGAAGGATGTTAATAATAGAATTATTCAATCAGAGTATGTAAAAATGGTTGCAACCGTCATGGAGATTGATGAAAACGCTTTGCAAAGGGAGCTGAATAAGTTTAGCAAACAAGGTTTTGCACCATATTTTCAACCACAGCAAAAAGTTGTAACAAATTCTTCACAATTTGAAATAAAAGCGCAAAAAAATTTATTGAGCGTTTTTCTATCCAACAGCAGTTCAAACAACTACCAAAAACTAAACGAATTGTTACCTCAAGATATTATCCAAGATGAAACGTTAATAATTGTAAAAAATACAATTGACAAATTGTCTTGTACAGTAAATAATGTTAGCGAATTAATAAGAAATTTGTATACAGAATTCATTGAGGATAATAACTTAACACAAATACTAACCGACTTAGTCGAGATGTCAGAAGCATTTAACGGTTTAGACAGTGACGAGTTGGAAAGGGCAATTGTAGAAAATATACAACGACTTAGAAGGTACTATCAAGAACAAGAAACTGAAAAAATTCGTAGGCAGTACCGTGAAGTCAATAATGACGACCTAGAAGCCCTAAAGTTACAGATGCAACTTAGAGATAAGATAAAGTTAAGGACTGGAGATAAATAATGACCCAAAAAAGAAATTCAAGATCATCAGTAATCAGCATGGAAGATGAAAATTTAGATTTATTAGATTATGATGCTGACAAAGATGACGATTCGGTAGACTATATCGAAACAGATTTAGGTACTGATAATATTGAAGACATTGTTCAAACAACAAGTATGAGCGGTGTAAAAGCGGATGATTTCTATATGATGGATTCATCTGATTCATCAGATGCCGATATGGATATCGAAGTTCCAAAAGGAATTGCAGTAGAGGACCCTGTTAGACTTTACTTGAGAGAAATCGGTAGAATTAAACTTCTTTCTACAAGCGAAGAAATCGAACTTGCAAGAAAAATTATTGAAGGTGGTACTCCTGGTGCTATCGCTAAGAAAAAACTAGTACAAGCTAACTTAAGACTTGTTGTAAGTATTGCTAAAAAATATGTTGGTCGTGGCATGTTGTTCTTAGACCTTATCCAAGAAGGTAACTTAGGTTTAATTCGTGCAGCAGAAAAATTTGACCACGAAAGAGGTTTTAAATTCTCAACTTATGCAACATGGTGGATTAGACAAGCTATTACAAGAGCTATCGCTGATCAGGCTAGAACAATTCGTATCCCTGTTCACATGGTAGAAACTATTAACAAACTTAAAAAAGTTACTCGTAGGTTAGCTCAAGAACTTTCAAGAAAACCAACCGAAGAAGAATTAGCAGTTGAAATGGGCGTTTCAATTTCTAAATTAAGAGAAATTGTTAAAATAGCTCAAGAACCTTTATCTTTAGAAACACCAATTGGTAAAGAAGAAGATTCAAGATTGGGTGATTTTATTGAAGATAAAGAAGCTGATGCTCCTATTAAAACTGTTGCATCTGAACTTTTGAGAGAAGATCTTGCAGAAGTTCTTTGCACACTTTCACCTCGTGAAAGAGATGTTTTAAGATTACGTTTCGGTATGGATGACGGTCGTCAAAGAACATTAGAAGAAGTTGGTCAACTTTTCGGTGTTACTCGTGAACGTATCAGACAAATCGAAGCAAAAGCTTTAAGAAAACTAAGACATCCAAATAGAAGTAAACGTTTAAGAGAATACGTTGAAAATTAGAGATAAATAAATGAATTTTAAAACGGCGCTTGATAAAATCAAGCGCCGTTTTTGTTGATAATAATGAAATGTGCATTGTATTGCTCCCTCCCCAACTTGGGGAGCGGATTTTCGGTAGGGCGACGGCGAAGCCTAGCCCGTAAGGTGGAGGTCGGATGTTACTCCGCCGACACCCCGAATAATCCAAGACAGGGTAGGGGTGGGGACTTTTTCAATGGAAAATTGAAAATGGAAAGTGGAAAATTGTTACCATTTAATTTCCCCTCCCTGGACGGGGAGGGTTAGGGTGGGGTGATAATAATTTAAAAATGGAAAGAAAGTAGGGTACGTTGTTTAACGCACCTTTTGTAGTTTAGCTTGTAACGTTCTAAGAAATTTGCTATTATTGAATGGTGGGTTTAGTGTGTAGTTGAATTCAATGGCTCAACCCTCACCAAGAATTTCTGATTTTCGCTTTGCTCAAATCGAAATTCTATTCTCTCCCTAGGAGAGGGGAATATACCGTAGGGTGCGTTGTAACGCACCACAATAAAATTAAAGTAAGAAGGAAAGTAATGAGCGTAAATCAATCACTTAAACCAATAACGACCGAAAGAAAAGGTAATCTTCACATTGGCGGATGTGACTTGGTAGAGTTAGCTAAAAAATACGGGACTCCGCTTTATGTAATAGATGAAGTTACTTTGCGTGAAATTTGCAGAGAATACATTGATGCGTTTAAAAATTACCCGAATATAAAAATGATGTATGCATCCAAAGCTCTTTGTTCACTTGCAACATCAAAAATAATTTCGGATGAAGGCTTTGGGTTTGATACTGTATCCGCTGGCGAAATTTATACTGTATACAAAGCTGGTGTGGATATGTCAAAAGTCCTTTTTAATGGAAATAACAAAACAAAAAGAGAAATCGATCTTGCTTTAGATTTAAAAGTAGGTAGATTTTCTGTTGATAATTTTTATGAAGCAGAAGTCTTAAATAAAACTGCCATTGAAAAAGGTTTGAATGTTGATATTCTTCTTAGAATAACACCAGGGATAGAATGTCATACGCACGAATATATCCAAACTGGACAGATTGATTCAAAATTCGGCTTTGATTTATCCCAACTGGACGAAATTATTAACCTAATTAAAAATGAATATGAAGCACTCAATTTAAAAGGTCTTCACGCTCATATTGGTTCACAAATCTTTGAGCTTCAATCATTTACTGATGAAGTGCGAGTTTTATCAAAAACTTTATATGAATTAAACGAAAAATACGATTTAAATATGTCTGAGCTAAATATTGGTGGCGGTTTGGGTGTAAAATACACTAACAAAGACAATCCTCCTTCTGTTTATGATTTAGCAGAAGCTGTAACTAAATCTTTAGACGAAAAAACTCAAGAATTGACAATATATTTAGAACCAGGACGAAGCGTAATATCAACTGCAGGTGTAACGCTTTACACTGTAGGAAGTACAAAACAAGTTCCAAATGGCAGAAAATACGTTGCTGTAGATGGTGGAATGGCTGACAATCCAAGACCAAGTATGTATCAAGCTGAATATTCTGCAGAATTAGCAGGGGTAAACAAGCCTGAATTAGAAAAAGTTACAATTGCGGGCCGTTATTGTGAAAGCGGTGATATTTTAATAGAAAATATTGAACTTCCAAAACTCGAAGTCGGTGATATTTTATGCGTCTACAACACAGGCGCATACAATTATTCAATGGCATCTAATTATAATCGTGTAGAAAAATCTGCAATGGTACTTGTAAATTCTGCACAATCTGATATGATAGTTAGTAGAGAGTCACTAGAGGACTTAATTGTACGAGAAAATATACCCAATAGGTTGAGATAGTAATGTTAGAAGGTCTTTTTGCATTTATTCATAGTATTTTTAGCCCATTTAATTGGTCTTTGAATTGGGTGAATATTTTGCAAATTGTTTTTATCGCTCTAATTTTATTTGTATTTTATAGAAAATTTATTCAAAATACCCAGTCTGAAACTTTAGTAAAAGGTTTGTTTTTCTTAGTTTTTGCTTGGTTATTTAGTGAAGTGCTTATTGTAATAAATCTAGAAATCATTGGTGTATTTTTCAAAACTCTTGTAAGTTTGATTGCATTGAGTTTGATTGTAATTTTCCAACCTGAATTGAGAAGATTTTTAGGCTACTTGGGCCAGCCTGGATTTATTAAAAGAACTTTCTTTAGTGGTGGAACATATAGAGAAGCTTCTGAAAACGACATTGATGTTGTGAAAGAAGTTATTGAGTCTGTTAAATATTTGACAAAAACAAAAACTGGCGCATTAATTGTTTTCAAAAAAGCTTTAAGTACTATGGCTTACTCTGAAGTTGGTACAACAATTGACGCAAAGATTTCAACAGAATTAATTTTAACAATTTTCCATCCAAATACGCCATTACATGATGGTGCAATGGTTATTGAAGGTAATAAAATCCAATCAGCAGGAGTCCTTTTACCTTTAACAGAAGATCCTAAATTAAGCTGGAAATATGGCACTCGCCATAGAGCTGCACTTGGTATGTCAGAAGTCTCAGATGCCGCTTGTTTAGTAGTTTCAGAAGAAACTGGTGATGTTTCAATCTGTATGGATGGTATGCTTAAAAAGTATGAAGATTTAACAACTTTGAAAACAGATTTAGAATCTATTTTAGGTATTAAACCTGCAGAAAAAGAAGAAGAAAAACACAAAAATATATTTGATAAACTAAGAGGCAAAAATTAATAAGAGAGCTAGCAGGGGGCAGTTTTGTTTTTGACGAAGAAGAAGGTGCAGATTAAGGAAAAGACCAAGAGAGAGATTGTTTTTGAATATTTAAAGAAAATTATATGCTGGATCTTGGGTGCTTTTATAGTTGCAGTTGCTCTAGAAATGTTTTTACTCCCAAATAAAATCATTGACGGCGGCGTAATCGGTATCTCAATGATGATTTCTTATATGACAAAATGGAATTTAGGTTTGTTAATCTTTTTAATTAATATACCATTTTTAATTTTAGCTTTTAAATCTTTAGGGAAAAAATTTGTTATAAATACTTTTTTAGCAACTGCATTGTTAGCTGTTGCAACAAACTTAACAATAGGCTTGAAACCTGTTACGGGTGATTTGCTTTTGGCAACTGTATTTGGTGGTATTTTATTAGGTTTAGGTGTCGGGTTAATTTTGCGTAACAATGCTTCACTAGATGGAACAGAGATGCTTTCTATGGTAATTGCAAAACGTAATAAAATCGTATCTGTTGGACAGTTACTAATGGGTATGAATTTGTTTATATATACTGCAGCTGGTTTTTTATTAGGTTGGGATAGAGCTCTATATTCAATTCTAACTTATTATGTTGCATCAAAAGTTATTGATACAGTCTTGGAAGGTTTAGACAAGGCTAAATCTGTAAGGATAGTATCTGATTATTCTCGTGAAATTGGCGAATCTATTATGAAAGAACTTGATGTAAGTGTAACATATATGAAAACTTTAGGTGGATATTCTCGTCAAGAAAAAATCTTAACTTTTTGTGTTGTAAACAAATTTGATATGCCAAAGCTTAAAGAAGTTGTACATACAGTTGATCCAAGAGCATTTATTGTAACAGAAGATGTTCATGAGGTTGAAGGTGTAAGAGTTAAGAAAACTCGTTAAAAAAGTTTCTATAATAATTTTCCGTCTTTAAAACCTTCGTAAAAACCGTCTTTGTAAATGTCTTTGAACGAACCATATGTGCCGTACGTTGTTACATAGCTGATTCCATACGGTTCAAGATATCTTTTTAAAGCATCGTGCATTGCTGGATAATCAATGATTTCAAAAACGACATTACCACTTTCATCTCTAATAGTTTTCTGCCAAGCTACTGCGATATTGCAGACTTGTGTATAATCTTCTAAGATTTTATTAAGTTCTTTATCTGTTGGTTTGCGATAATTTTCTTCTTTTTTGAGCCTGCAGTATTTTCTATCACGGTTTAACACATAATCTTCTGTGCATAAATCATCTCTTAAAAAACTTTCTAAATCAACATCGCTAAAAGTTGTAGAGATGCCATTTTTATATCCTGGGTGTCCGTGTATGCGTGTATAAGTGAAATCGTTTACGAATATCTCTTTAGCAAAAATTGTTAATGTTTTTCGAGATGCGACAGAATGCTCTTGACCCCTAAATTCGCTTAAAATACGATGAGTCTTATTATCAATTTTAACACTATATTCTCTTGGTTCTATATCATTAATCCAAGGCATAATTCTATCAAAAGCGTAATTTACAGCAGCTTCGTGAGTATCAAAATCTTTGATTAATGGTTCATATCTTACATTTTCAAGGCGTTCTTGTTTTTTTTCTTTTATAAAAGTATCCCACTCATCTTTATTAAAGGCATAACTAAGTCCAAACATAGCAGCTAAAGCAATAGGTGTTGCTAATGTATATTTGGCTGTTTTCTTTAAGATATTAATCGCACGATTATTTTGTGAAATGTTATTATTGACTGGATTGATACGCATATTCTAAACCTTTTTAAAGATTATATGAAAAAGATAAGATTTAAACAATTAACTTTGTATATTTTTGTAAAAATATGTTGGCAAAAAGGGTAGATATAGGGTTTAATAGTATTAAGGTTATGTGTTTTTATGAGAAATTCCAACATGAAAGTTTTATCAATTACAACAAATCAAAATTATTATACAAATACTCTTGATAATAAAGGAAAAATGTATTCACCTTTAATGAAAGAATCTGCGTCTTCAGATTCTTTTATTTTATCAAAACCAAAATTTAATAGCTCTCTTGCATTTACAGCTTCACCTATAAAATTAGACTTAGGTAAATATGCAAATAAATCCAAATTAACTGGTAAAGAAGCGATTGAAATTTTCGAAAATTTTAGATACGGAAACTTTTTGGATTTGAATGGAGGTTCTAAATCACTCAGAGAAAGTAAAATTAGAATTCAGAATCTATCATTTTTTGATAAAGTTGTAGATGAATGCGATAAGGCTGAATTTGTAGAGTATTATAAAGAATTAACAGGTTTTCCTTGTTTATATGATGTTGCAAATAGTATAAAAAATCAATTTAAAAATGCAGTTGTAACATCAGAGAAAAACCTGAAGAATTATGGAACTTTTAATAGAGATTATTATGAAGTTTTGGGCTATGGCTATGATGGAGTATCTTCTGTTGCTAGATATAAAGCCTTACCAAGCTCAGATTTAGATAAAGCATATGTAATTTTGCGTGGTCATCCTCAAAATGATGCGATAAATGAAAGAATTGTGGGTGAATTTAGAGCTCAGCTTTGGAATAATACTGATCAAAGAATTTTGAGCTATAACCACGATGCTGATTCTTTCCCAAAAGTCTATACTGACAAACAAGTCCTTGAGTTGGTATCGACTATGCAAATAAAGGAACCTAGATCTTTTATGAAGAAGGTTCTGCCATCCACTCCGATGCTTATGTTGGCAAAAACATTTTTGACACCCCAAGAACCAACATTAGAATATAATTATGATTATGTAAAAGCTAATGAATATTTCATAAAATTGTGCAAAAAATTCCCTGTTGCAGGAAATTGGGATTTAAAAATGGATAATATTTCCAGAGAAAACGTTTATAGCTTTGGATTTATCTTAGAAGCACTAAAATGTGGAGAGGCATTCAAGAAATATGACAATTATTGGATAGATTCAGAAGGTATTGCAGACTATGTAAACCTATCGCAAATCCGTGCATTAAAGGCTGGTAATGGTAATAAAGAAAAATATGACCAACGAGAAAAGCTTGCAAATGAATTTGAATCTTGGGAAATCGATAAACAATTCAGATTTGTAAAAAGCCTTATATTAGCTGGATGTGGTGAATCAACAGAGTTTCCTGAATATTTTGCAAGTAATACAGAAGACAAGTTTATGCAGATTATGAGGGCTGTTGGATTATGATAAAACCAATTTTGCCTTATAAAAATTCATATCAAACAAGCTTTTCTGGAACAAAAAAAACAAACAAAAACGACAAAATTTGGGATGAAACTAGAGCTAATAAGGCGTTAATGATAGCGGGCTTAAGCGGAATTGCTGTGTTCGGAACAGTTGCGGCGATTATTTCTTCAAAGCAGAGTGCAACAAGGACAATCGATAAAATCTCTTTGCTGAAAACTGAAATGAGCAAGTACGCACAAGACGTAGTGTATAGAAAACAGATTTTGAGAGATATGAACCTTCCAGAAACCGATTATTATAAATTACGTTCAATCGTCGGGGCAGAAGAATTTGATAGTATTGTGAAAGAACTTTCGAAAGACAAAGAAAACTTCTTGCCTGGCAAAAAAATATTTAGAGCTGATAAAGAACCTATTTTCCCTAACAAAGAAAATGTAGAAACTGCTAAATTTGCTGCAAATTTACATTTGCATACGGTATATTCAGACGGAACTTTTACTGTGCCAGAACTTATGGAACAAGCAGCAAAATATGCAGACACAAGGGCAAGCAAACTTGGAGATGGCAAACCATTTTATTTAGCAATAACCGATCACGATACAATGGAGGGCTGTAAAGAAGCATTGGGGCTGGTTTTAAAGAATCCTGAAAAATATAAAAATTTACGCTTGATATTGGGGGTAGAAAATACAGTTTTGACTGAACATTCACAGTACTTAACTGCACCTGTAGAAACTCATATGATTTCTTATTGCATAAATCCTTTTGATAAAGAATTGACGAATTATTATAACAAATACTTGCAACAAAATAGAAAAAATATTGAAAATGTTTTGGATTTTGCAAACGAAAAATATTTTACAACCCTAAGACGCTTGTCAACAGGCTACACCTTAGAGGAGTTTGATAAATTTGCTCCAGAAATCAAATACAGGAATTTGCATGCAAATTACCTAACAAAAGATTATTTGCAATTTAGACTCATATATTCTTATATGGTAGAAAAAAATACGACTTTGCTAGATTCAGTAAGCTTAAAACCAGAAATGTTGGATTTTGTAGCGCCAAGAAAACTTATAGGCGAGAACTTAGACTATTCAAATGGCCAAAGATACTATCATTATTACATAGAAGCTGTAAAACAAGACTTGAAATCAAAACTGCCAAAAGAAGAACATTCTAAAGTTGATATGTATTTGCGTACTATTCCAGAAGAAATACAGCCAATCTTGGAAGAAATAGAAGCTTCGGTCGGAAATTTAGACTCAAACTTATATGTTGCAAAAGTAATGCCACCAAAATTTGACGAAGCTGTTATGTTTTTGATAACACGAGAAGGAAACTTGGGAATAGCGCACCCTGGCGTGGCATTTCCACTTGTAAACTTTAAAACTGAAGCAGAAACAATAAGATTTTATGATGACTTGTATAGCAAGTTTAAAGAGCTCGGCAAAGAGAAAGCTAGATATGCAGAAGACAATTATGCCGTCTATTTTGAGGATCAAACCCCAGAGTTTTTGGAAAAACTAGCTGCAACATCGTCAAAATACGGCTTGGATAAAACAGGCGGACTTGATACACATATTTCGGATATATTCTGCTCAAAATAAGTGATTAGACCAAGAGGTGATAAGCCCTTCGGGAAACTCCTTCCCCAACTTGGGGAAGGTTGGGATGGGGAGAAAACGGGAGGGGGCTAGCTCTTTGGGAAACCCCTTCCCCAACTAGGGGAAGGCTGGGATGGGGAGAAAATTGGTGTGGGCTAACTCTTTGGAAAAACTCCCTTCTCCCTCGACGGGATAAGGTGAGCGAAGCGAAGAATCCCAGGTAAATTTCAACTCCTTCCCCAACTTGGGGAAGGCTGGGATGGGGAGAAAACGGGAGGGGGCTAGCTCTTCGGTAAGAATTCCCTTATCCCTTGACGGGAGAAGGTGGGCGAAGCGAAGAATCCCATGTAAATTTCAACTCCTTCCCCAACTTGGGGAAGGTCGGGATGGGGAGAAAACAGGTGGGGGCTAGCTCTTTGGAAAATTCCCTTCTCCCGCAAGGGGCGAGGGGAAAATAAAACGGTAATAACTTTTCAATTTCCACTCATCACCCACCCACCTCCATCAAAAAGAGTAGAAAATTCGTAACAAAACTTAACAATCTCCTCCATTGTAACGATTTGTAAAAATTATTTACAAAAGGTCTCAAATCCAGTTATAATGCCCTATATGATATGATATGATATGATGGGATGGGATAGCTGCATCTATATTTACTAAATAACATGTGTTAACCTGAGAGTATATACATATTACGAAGAGAATGAGGCGAATACATGTTAAGACGTGGTTTTTCATTAATGGAAATGATGATTGTGCTACTTATAGTAGCAATCGTGGCAGCGGCATCTGCCCCAATGATTAGTAAAAAAATGGCTGGTGACGGCGCAGGGGGCGTAGGCTCGGTAGGCTGTGGCTGGTTTAATATAGGCGAAAATACTGTATTCAATTTTAAAGAGAATCCTAATGCCTCAGCGATTATTGGCGCAAAAGAGGTCAAGAAAGCGATAAAAGACAATTTACCACGTTTGTACATTGAGAACAAAGATGACAGAAAAAATCCACATATCCAATTGGGTATTAAAGGCAACCCTGATATTAAAGCAAATTTAAATATTACAAAAGACCGTAATTATTGGTTTACATCAACAGATATAAGAAAAGCAACAGAGGATTCAGTTTCTTTTGGCCATGATTCGTATGCAGGAGGTAGCTCTGTCTCTATGGGTAGTTTTGCAAAATCAGGTTCTACTTCAGTAGCAGTAGGCTGTAGTGCAAACACAGATAATTCCTCAAATTCAATTGCAATTGGTTATAGCTCAAAAGCCAACACAGATTCTATCGCAATTGGTAAAGGTGCAGAGGCTGCAAAAGAGAAATCGGTAATAATTGGTAATACAATTAAAGCAAGTAATGCGACTAATGCAGTAGCTATTGGTTATAACGCAATAGTTGGTGAAATACTAGGTAATGATTCAGTTGCTATAGGATATAATGCTACATCATCAAACCAATTGGGCGTAGCAATAGGTGCAAACTCTAAAGCAGGTGCGTATGGTTCTACTTCTGTAGGTGATAATGCAATTTCTTTTAGCCATAACACTGTAGCAATCGGCAAAGACACTATAGCGTCAGGTAATTATTCTATTGCAATTAGAGGTTATACACAAGGTGCAGAAAGATCAATTGCAATTGGTGAGGATACTTGGGTAAATGGTGTAGCTAACGCAACTGCTCTTGGTCAGGAAGCACAAGTTCATTCTGTAAATTCAATCGCTATAGGTTCGTGTGCTAATGTAGCAGAGAATTCTGATTATTCAATAGCATTTGGTGACAATGCACAGGCAAGTAATGATTATTCAATTGCGATTGGTCCTGCTATGAATGCATATCCGTCAGGATTTATACCTACTAAGGCATCAGGTCGTTGTTCAGTAGCTATTGGTACTAAAGCAAGAGCATCTAACAATGAAACTGTTGCTTTAGGTTATGATACGGAAGCATCAGGAGTAGGTTCAATAGCAATTGGTCTATCTGCCAATGCGGTAAGCGGTATAGCGATAGGTGTAAATTCCAAATCAAAGGATGAATATCATTCTATTGCGATTGGTAATATGGCAGAAGCATATGAATATAATTCACTGGCTTTGGGTGACAGTTCCAACGCTTTTGGAGAGCGTACTACTGCTATTGGATATCAAGCTAAAGCTCAAGCTGCGAATTCTGTAGCAATTGGGAGAGGTGCTGTAGCATGTAATATTGATTCTATTGCCATTGGTACAACGAACAACCAACTCGGGTACCCGGTAACAACAACAGCATCTAACCAAATAGTTTTAGGCCATAAAAATACCACAGTCTATATCCCTGGTAATTTGGTAGTAGGTAAGAATGTAATTTTAAATCATTCATCAGATGAAGCTAATGGAAAACATTATTATACTAGATTGTA
>JAZNBJ010000054.1:0-9628 GCA_045586965.1 Candidatus Gastranaerophilaceae bacterium
TTTTGTATTCATAAAAAAATAAATAATATTTTTTATGTTTTAGTTTTTTCTCTATTGTTGATTCTGTTTATATTCAAAAAAGGAATTCTATCAAAAGCTTGTGATAAAGATATCTTTGTGAAAATAGGTCAGTATCAATATTCTATTTTTATTATGCATGTTCCTTTGTTAAAATTTTTACATGTAATGTTATGGAATAAACTCCCTGAAATTGTTATAAATTATACATTTATAATACCATTCGCTACTTATTTTATAATTGTGCTTATAGGTGTTTTAACTTATCACCTTGTAGAAGAACCCGCAGCTAAATATTTTTCAAAAAAGTTTGAGCTTTCCGGGCAAAAACCAAAGGAATCTTTATGAAACTAAGTAAAACCAAAGCTCAAAATTCATTTAAATATAGTTGGCTATTAGCTAGAATATATCCATATATCAAACCTGTTCTACCAAGGGTTATTTTAGGGTTTATTATTGCGATACCGTTAGGGCTATTAGACGGTGTGACAGCTTTTGCGCTCAAGCCTTATATGGATTATGTGGTAGGTCAAAAAGATTGGATTTTCAATCTTTTGGGAAATACTTATACTTTAACGTGGCAAATGTTCGCATATTTAATACCAGTAGGTGTTATTTTATTTGCAGTTGTTCAAGGTGTTCTAAGATATTTAAATACATATATTTCTGAATGGACAAGTAAAAAAATAACTAATTCTGTAAAAATCGATTTGTTTAAGCATTTAGTGCAAATGGATACAAGATTTTTTGATGAAAATTCTTCAGGAATAATTTTGTCAAGATATTTAAATGATCCACAAACTGCGGCAGATGGTTTGATTGATAAAATTAAAACAATGACAACAAGTGTTTTTGGTGCATTAGGACTAATTTGTGTTATGTGGTATAGTTCTTGGAAGCTTGCACTTGTAGGGGTTGCAATTCTATGCGTAGCATTTATTCCAGTTGTTCTTATCAGAAATTTGATTAAAGAGACTTCTAACCAAAATATGGTTATAAGCGGTAATATTAGAACAAATATGAATGAAACATATTCAGGTAATAAAATTATGACATCTTATCAACTGCAAGATAGGCAAAAAGATATTTTTGAAAATGAAATAAACAATTCTTTTAATGTTGCTATGCATTTGATTAAACGTTCAGGCTGGATGTCTCCATTAATGTATTTAATAGCATCTTTTGGTATTGCAATTGTATTAAGCTATGGCACAAGTTTAATTACTTCAGGGCAAATTACAGCTGGAAGTTTTGCTTCTTTTGTTACTTCTTTATTATTATTATATAAACCCGTAAAAACTCTTGGTAATACAATGACAAGTATTCAAAAGATATTTGTTGCTATGGGAAGAGTTTTTGAATTATTTGATATAGTTCCTGAAGTTAGAGAAGTTAAGAATCCTGTTGAATTTAACAGTTTAAAATCAAATATAAAACTTGAAAATGTACGCTTTGAATATATTCCTAATAAGCCTGTATTAAAAGGAATTAACTTGGAAATAAATAAAGGCGAAACAATTGCTATTGTAGGAAATTCTGGTGGTGGAAAATCAACAATAATAAACTTAATTTCTAGATTTTATGATGTCACAGAGGGTTCAATAAAATTTGATGATGTAGATATTAAAAACTTTAGTATTGATAGTATAAGAAAAAATATCTCTGTTGTTTTTCAGGATAATTTCTTATATTCAGGAACTATTCGTGAAAATATTATGATGGGTAATTATAATGCGACAGAATCCGAACTTCAAGAAGCAATACACTCTGCTTATTTAGATGAAATGATACTAAATATGACAGACGGCATTGATACAGTTATTGGCGAAAGAGGAACAACTCTCTCTGGAGGTCAAAGGCAACGTGTAGCAATTGCGAGAGCAATGATTAAAAATTCGCCAATTGTAATTCTTGATGAAGCAACTTCTGCGTTGGATAATCAATCAGAAGCTGTTGTTCAAAAAGCACTAGATAATTTAATGAAAGAAAAAACGGTATTTGTTATAGCGCATAGATTATCAACAATAAAAAATGCTAATAGAATTGCCGTTGTTAATGAAGGAGAATTAGTTGAACTTGGCTCACATGAAGAGTTAATGCAAATTCCTTACGGGCAATATCGAACATTATATGAAATGCAATTTAAGAAGCAAGAAGTGAATGCATGATTAAAAACAAGAAGAAAATATGCTTTATTATACTTACCATAATAACATTGGTATCAATTCTTTTTGCATTAAATACTTGGCAAGAAGTTTTAACAATTTTAATTGTTGCAGTTATAGGTTTATTAATTACACAACTATTTGATATCACTGAAACCACATTGAATAAAGTAAATGATTTGAATAAAATTCTTGATTCAAATCGATATGAGAAAACATTTAAAATATATAATGATAGACTGTTGAACTTTGCTGTTAATTTTTATTTTTTTATCAGTGAAATGTTAATTGATGAACAAAAAGAACTTTTAAGATTACCGCAGCATCAGGATTTTTCATTAAAATCTGTTTCTGAAGCATTTAAAAATTTATTAAGCCATAGGCAGCCATCTTTTAAAAGAGTTATTGAAGATAATAAAGAAACTTTTAGTTCTGAATCATACAATTACTTTAATTTGGCACAAGGTGAGCTATGTGATATATATAGAATTTTACAATCGCTACCTCAAATATTAGAATTTACAGCAAATCGTTATCCTGATTTTATAAATCTACAAAGTGCTTTTTATCAGATTAAAGATACTTTCACATATAATGCAAGTTCACGAGCTTGCGAAGCTTTTGCAGAAACATTCATAAAGGATTTGTCAAAATTTTTAATTATAAAATAGGAGTTCTATGAGTATTGTCACAGACGGAAGTTTTAATAAATTAATTATAGATGAAGGGGAGCCGGTTCATTATTGCAGGCTAATAACGTTGCCAGAATTACTTGAAAAAATTAACAATGGTTCTGAAGAAATCTTATACGATGGTGAACACATTCCAATTGAAAAATGGCATTGTTTAGGTAGTTTTGTTGCAATAGCTCAAGGCATTTTTTCAATTTTAATTGGTCGACAAAATAATCCGTATGTATTTAGAGGACAAAATAAAAATTACGAAAAATTTATTCCTACTGCCCAAAGAAATGAACAAAAAAATATTATTACTAACTGCAAGTGTTGGGTGCAGAAACAAGAATTTTTAGAGTTTTTTAGAACAACTCCTTACTATAAAAGATGTAGAACTTTTCAAGTTTATGATTGTCATTATGAGTTTGATTTAGAAGCTGTTGCTCAACACTATGGTTTTATTTCTAATTACATTGATATAACAAAAGATATGTATATTGCAATGTTTTTTGCATATACACAATATAATCCTGAAGATGATAAATATTATCCTATAACGGATTTTAAGGACTATTCCCCAACGCTTTATACATCAAACATTATAGATATTTATAAAACATTTGATGAATCGTTTAAAATTGTCGGTTTTCAATCCGTTTTAAGACCTAGACTTCAACACGCAATGGCTCTTGATGCAAGTAATTTAGACTTGATGTCAAAATTTGAAGAGATTCCTCTACCAAAATCTGCTACTATAGCTCAAGAAATATATAATCAATTCAGAGCCGGAGCAACAATCTTCCCTAATGATTATATTGCATTTGTTTCTAAAACTATTAGAGAATCAAAAGAATTAAATCAAAATTATGTTTCGCAATACTGTTTAGATAAAGGACTTAATTATGATGAAGTAAAAAATCAACTGCAACAAAGTAGTTATCAATTAACGGGAATAAATTATAGGTCAACACCTTACGATGAATATATGATGAATAGAGATTTGGACGATTGGATTTTACCAACACTAAATCAATATATTGCCGTTCATCCCGTTTTATCAAATTTAAGGTTTACAATATAATATGGCGATAGAATACAATGAGAATGGATTTAGAATATTAAATATTCCTGCAAGTGGACATAATGCAGGGAAAAAATTGCAAGATATAAACGCATATATTACTTGTTTAAACGAGCCCTCATATGCAACGTCTAATATCGATGCTTTTGGGTGTTATACAGATCCTTATAGATTTGTTGGACAATATATTTCAACTGACAATGATACTTTTGGAGTAATTTTAGGTCATGAATTTAACCCGTTTATTTATCGAGGCGAAAATGATGATTATAAACATTTTAAGCCTAGTGCATTACGTTTTGAATTTTCAAAAGAAGGGGAACAAGTTCGACATTGTATAAATTTTATAAAAAAACAAGAATTCTTACAGCTTTTTAAAGAAACACCTTACTATAATAGGTGCGAACAATTTAGAGTTTTAAACTGCAAATTCAGGTTTGATTTTGAGGCAATTGCACAACACTATGAATTTATATCAAATTATATTGATATAACGAAAGATTTGGGGACTGCGTTATTTTTTGCTTATACATATCAAGAAAATGGAAAGTATTATCCGATTACAGATTTTGATAAATATCATCCTACGCTTTATATCGGAAATCTAAAAAATATTTATGCTCAAAATTCTAAAGCTGTTAAGATAATAGGTTTTCAATCTTTATTAAGACCATACCTTCAAAAAGCAATGGCAATTGAAATTAAAGAAGAAGACAAAGTTAAACCCTTATTTGAAAAAATCACTCTTCCACCAAATAAAGCGATGGCTTATAATGCTTATACTAGATTTTTAGGTGGCGAAGCTCTTTTCCCAAATGACTATATGAGCATTATGGCAAAAGAAGTCAAAAATAGAATAACTTTAAACAGTGATTATTTTGAGATATACTGCAAAGAATACAATCTTGACCAAGAAGATTTAAAAACTCAGATTAAAAATTTAGGATATGATTTATCAGAAACAAAATGGGGAATATACGAACACGCTAAATATCTAATAAATAGAGAACTTGATGATGAAATTCTTCCATTACTCAATGAGCGTATTGGTTTTCGAAGTGTAGCAAAAAATTTTTCAGGAAAGGGAATTTCGTAATGAATGACTACATATATATTGGAAGTTTATTTATTGTTGGTTTTTTACTAATTACAATTTATTTTAAATTTAAAAAGAATGCTGAAGATAATAACAAAGAAGAACTGCAAATAAACGTATTAAATGCTTTATCAATACAAACATACGAATGCTTTCAATATTTTTTAAACATAAAAGTAATGGTAGAAAATAAGATAGCAAATATAAAAGAATTTTTAGATAATCAAACTATTGAAAATGCGCAAGAAGCATTTTCTGCTTTTGGGAATCCTATATATGCATACAATGTAAATTTGGCAGAAATTTCTTTTACTGTAAAAAAAGAGCCAATGATTAGTGATTTAATTTTAAAACTAATTAGGTGTATTAATGATACATCAGGTGATTTACAACATTTCAATAATGAATTTAAACGTTTTAATAATGTTCCTTTAAATTCACCAGAATCATTGGAAATACTAAAAATGCATTATAATGCAACTCTTCCTCAACTTGTACAAAAAACAAATCTAACAATTTATACTGCATATAAGTTACTAGAAACAATTAACTCATACCGAGAATTTTTTAGAAATTCGCAAGATTTAATAAAATATTATGATGTAGACGATGTGCCACAGTATATAAATGAAATTACTACCGAGATTAATGAATATTTAAAACAAACATACTGGCAACGAGATTTTAAACGTTGTAAATTTAAAAATATTTCAAAATTTGAAATATTAAACTGTATTTTTAAAATAAAATGTTCATTACATAAATTTAAAAATAATGCGAGTTATATACTTGCTCCAACGGCAAAAGCATTTGATTTAATTGCATTAGAAGATTTTGCACCATTAGCATTAGAATCAATGTTAATGTTTAAAAATCCTGCCTATATGCATAATTTCCATTTTAAAGAAGATTTGTCAAAAGAAGGTTTTTGCATACGGACAATTAATGGAACTGCAAAAATCATTTTAGGAAAAGAATTTGAACCAACATTATACAGAGGACAAAATAAAGATTATGGAAATTTAACTCCAAGCTATTTAAGAATTGATAAAACAAAAAATCCTGTAGAGCATTGCGTTCAATACGTAAAAAGAGAAGAGTTCAAAAGAGCCTTTTCCCGTACGTCATATTTCACTTTCTTATCAAAATTAAAAATTATGGGATATCATTTGGAAATAGATTTAGATGCAATTGCACAACATTATGAATTTCCAACTAACTATTTAGATGTAACAAAAGATATTAGAGTAGCACTCTTTTTTGCTTATACGCAATACGTTAATGGTAAATATTATCCGATAGATAATTTTAAGAATGCTGAATTTAAGCCTGTACTATATGTAACTAACTTTGCTCAGCTTTTATTTGATAATCCGATATTAACTACAGTCGGTTTTCAAGGCATTTCAAGACCTCAAAAACAATTTGCAATGGCTTTAAAAATGTCAGATAATCAAAAGGATGCATTTCAACATTTTTATAAAATTGAATTACCTGCTGACCCACTAATATCTCGTGCAATATATAACAGTTTCAACAAAGGGGAATCATTATTTGCTCAAGATCCTATCAATGATATAAGAACAACCATTTTAGATAGTAAATTATTATGTGAAGATTTATTTTTACAATATTGTGAAAAATATAATATTGAAAAAGAGAGTCTAATTGTCGAATTAAGTAAAAATGGCTTTACTATTAAAAATTGGGACATACCAATTGATGTAAAGATGGAAACCGATATAATTCAAAATATACATAAAAATCTAATTCCATGGATTAAAAAGAATATTTCTTATAGAAAGGTTTGTCGACCAAAATCTAATAATGAAGGGATAAAAATAGACTTGTATCCATTAAATTTTTAGCAAAAAGTAGGAGTTATTATGACTGATAGCATAAACTTTTGTAATAATAAATTAATTAATTGCATATTAAATAAATTAAAAAATGATTTAAAAGAAGATAAACAAATATTTATATCCGAAGCAGATTTACAATTTAGCTTTGCGAAAAAATTATATGAACTGCAAATTAAAGAAAATAAAAATATTGAGAATATAATACTTGAATATCCAATAACAACAGAATTTTTGTATAGTCAAGCGCAAGCTGAACACATTATTGAAATTAAAAAGTATTTAAATAAACGAATGTGTAATTCGTGTAAGGATAAAGATGATTATTGCAGTAATATCTGCAATAAATTTCAAGATAAATATTCTGCGAGTAAAGAATCAATAGATTTACTTTTTAAGTACGATGATACATATTATTTTATTGAATTTAAATATAAATTAGACAAGATTGATGAAAGTGTGTGCAGATATAGTGACATTTTCTGCAATGAGTTTTACTTAAAAATGCATGGAGCTGATGACCTCGGAAGGTATTCTGTATATGAAGATCTAGAAAGACTTGAGAATATTAAAAAAGTTGCAAAAATAAAAAATGCAAAATGCAAGGCTTTCATTATTTTTATAACTAATCATAAGGCTTACTGGAGTCTCAATCAAACAGAAGGAAAATTAGCCAGCAATATGCCACTTGCTACAGAAGATAAACGCAATAGTGTTAAATACACAAATAATGGCGAATTATATTTCGGGAATGAGAACAATGCTACAAAAAGACGAATGTTATTTTTAAAAAATCAATATGAATTACATTGGAATGATTTTAAAATTCTTGATAAAGCTATAGAAAACACTCTATTTAAATGTCTAGTTGTTGAATTATAATTAACTTTGTAAACTTTTGGCAAAAGACCTAAAAATATATATAATAGAAATAAGTTCTGATATGCAGAACAGAAAAGGAGATTATTATGAACAGAGAAGAATTAATCGCAGAAATTTCAAAATCTGCAAAAGTTACAAAAAAAGAAGCATCAGAAGTTTTATCAGCTACAATTGATGCAATTCAGTCTGCTGTTAAAAAAGGTGAAAAAGTAACTCTTGTTGGTTTTGGTACATTTGAATCAAGAAGAAGAGCTGCTAGAGTTGGTAGAAATCCTCAAACAGGAAAAGAATTAAAAATCGCTGCTAAAACAGTTCCTGCATTTTCAGCAGGCAAAAAGTTTAAAGAACTTGTAAAATAGTTTTAAAACGAGATTAAAACGGGGTAGATTTCTACCTCGTTTTTTTGTTGTTTTAATGTTAGATTAATAAAGTTTTCTCAAGAATGTTTTGCTTAAAATAATCAAACTATCTGTCCTAAATAATCATTCCATGTGTCCCTTTACATATTTTGTATTTTTTTGTCCGTTTTGCTCGGAATTGAATAAAATGTAGGTTGGGCTTTCAGCCCAACAACACTAAATCATAGCGGTTGGAATTAGATTGAAAAACAAATTTCAAACTGGACGAAAACGGTCTTTTATTGGACTCAAAATTCCAAAATGTCACCCCGTACTTGATACGGGGTCGCATAAGTTAGCTCTTGCGATTGCGGATCAAGCCCGCAATGACGGCTTTTTACTTATAAGGAGAGGAGAATTGAGCCAAGTCCGTAAAAAGTCACTTTTGGGAATTTTGAAGGGGTAAACAAGTAGCGTGCGTTGTAACGCACGTAATGGATAAATTATAAAGGTGCATTACAATGCACCCTACACTACTTATAAATAACAAAAATATTTTTTACAGGTTTTATTTTAGTATGGAAATCAACAAATGTAATATAACAAACTTTAGAAGTCGTAAAATTCCTCGATATATCTATCATTTTACAAATGAACATGCTTATAAATCTATGTGCAATGATGGTTTTATAAAAGCTACGACAAAAGACTCTTTTATAAAAGATAAAGCCGTATTTCTTATTGAATTAGAAAATTTCTGTAAAAATTGGGGTTTTAATAAGAGTTGGGATAAGTTTCCAGAGCCATTACAAGAATCTTTACTTATGCTAGCAGCTTATTTTAAAAAACCTTCTCCAATAGAAGATCAAAATAAACTTGTTATATTAAAAATTCCCACAGATAAGTTAGATGCTAAAAAATTATTTGTAAGAAGTGAAAATAAATTTTTTGAACAATTGTTGTCTAAAAAGAAGAATATTGAAAGTTTGCATCCTTGCTTAAAACAAAATCTTGAAGGGAATACTCCAGCAACTAAATCTAAATTATACAAAAATCGAAAAGAAGCTATTGAATACATTTACAAAGACGATATTCCGATTGAAAAAGCTGAACAAATCGGACAAATTTTAGACATAAACACCTTGAATTATGATAAAAATAATTCGGTTAAAAGTATTTTACAAAAAATCCTTGAAGGTTTTCCTGAAGAAAATGCAATAAGACATTTAAGAAAATAAAATTCTAAGTCTGTAGGTTGGGTGAAACCCAGCAAAATTCATCAAACTCACAGTTCTTTCTTCTCAAATCGAGGGTATAAATACAATGCGGTTAGACACTTGGTTTGAGAAAACAGAACAGTAGATTTGACAATTTAATTTAACTAGCAAAAAAAAATTTTACGGGTTTTTATACTGTTGTACATTCAAGAAAAAGGTTTATTATGGATATAAAACTAAATAAAAATAGTATAAATAGTATACAACCGAGCTTTCGAGCTAGATTGCAATTGAGGGG
>JAZNBJ010000055.1:0-11754 GCA_045586965.1 Candidatus Gastranaerophilaceae bacterium
TATATGGAATATATTTTAACATTTTATTCATTATTTGTCAAATATAATGTTTAATAAGTATAATTATTCTGTATTATGAATATTAATTCTAAAGAACAAGTAAAAATATTAATGGTTAAAGAGGGACTTAATGCTAGAACTTTGGCATTGAGACTACAAGAGTATACAGGCAAAAAATATACACATCAGAGCATACTTCATAAAATTTCTTTAAGCTCTTTTCGTTATGATGAAATTAAAGCTATTGCAGATATGCTTGGTTATGAGATTTCATTAAAAAAAGATTAAAATATTTAATTTCAATATACTTCTAAGATAAATTTTAAAATTTGGGTTTGAATTTGATACACACATTATTTTCATAAAAAGATTATAACACTAAATCTACTGATAGATTTATAAAAGCTTTTTATTTGACCAGAAAAAATATTATCTATGAATTGATTGAAGCTAAAAAACGTGGAGTTGAAGTTAAAATAATTGTTGATGAAACTAGTGTTGAAGGAAAATATGTTGATATTGATTTTATGAAAAATAATGGACTTGAAGTAAAAGTAGAAAATTGGCTAGGTAAAATGCATATGAAATCAATGATAATAGATGGTGAAACGCTAATTATTGGTTCTATGAATTTTACAAAACAAGGTGAAAATATAAATGATGAAAATTGTTTAATAATAAAAAATACACCGATTTTGACGAAAAAATATAAAGAGCATTTTTTAGAACTTTGGAGCTCTATTAGATAATTTCGATTAATTTTGGATATATAATTTCTTTTTTATTTGACTTACTATTTAATATTTTTTCTACATTTTCAGGTTTAATCATTTCTTCTAAAGTCAGATCTAAATTCCAACCGACTTTTTCAAAATTAGGATTTTTATTCCTCTCGTCTTCGTAAGATTTAGCTTTGAAAAACAAATCTGGATGTTTTTTATATAAATTTATCCAATTTTTTTTAGTTTGAAAAGGGCAAAAATAACAGCCCGAACGATTTGACCATTCGTAATATTTTGGTAAGTTTATTCCACTTTCTTTTAAAATATTTTCAATATCATTTTTATTTAAACCAAAATCAACAAAAGGATAAACTTCTTTAATTTTTTTATTATTGTATTTATTATACTTAGCCCTAAATAACTCATCTGCACGAATTCCAATATATAAAAATACTATTCCATTTTGTTTTTCTTTTATATATTTTTCAAAAGGTTTTGTTTTTAGCTCAATTGTGCACCATCTCCTGATGGGTGATGGCAGATATCCACTAGTTGTCATGATATGCTCAAAACTTTTTTCTGGTTTTAGGCAAGTTATTTTCTTGTTTAAAAATATTTCTATTTTATTTAAGTAATCATATGTTTCAGGAAGCTCACATTCAGTATCACAAAAAACTAGCTCTATTTTTTCGAAGATTTCTGGCATATTTTCTTTCATAAAAAACGCTAGCGCAGTTGAGTCCTTTCCGCCAGAAAGGCTTAAAATATGATGTTCTTGTGTAAATGTAGTCATTGAAGCAAATCCTTATTTAGGGGTATGCATTAATTATAGCAATTCATTAGCTCTAAAAAAGTATTATTACAGCTTTTTTACATCTAAACCTAATTTTGCCTAAAGATTTAAAAGAGTTTATCTTGTTGCAGGCGAGGTGCAATTAATGATAAACTTAGATAAACATTGGAAAGGCAGAAGTCTTATGACAGAGCAAAAATACATAGCTTTGATAGATTGTGATAGCTTTTTTGTATCTTGTGAGCGCAAGCTTAATCCAGATTTGAACGGAAAAGCGGTTTGTGTTGTATCAGGTGACAGGGGCTGTGTAATTGCTCGTTCTCGAGAAGCTAAGCAGATGGGAATTCCGATGGGACATCCGCTTTTTATGGCCTCAAAAGAGTTTCCAAATTGCATTTATATAAACGCAAATCATTATAATTATGCGCAAATTTCAGACGAGGTTATGTCGTTACTGAAAACTCTTAGTCCTTGTGTTGAAGTCTATTCAATAGACGAAGCCTTTGTTGATTTGACAGGGTTATCGAAATATTATGGGATGAATTATTATAATCTTGCTAAATTTATCCGTCAAAAGATTTTAGATGAAGTTGGAGTTCCTGTTTCAATCGGTTTAAGTCGTACAAAGGCTTTAGCAAAATTGGCCTCTGATAAATCAAAAAATTTAGACTCGCATGTTTGTATTGCAGGTAAATGCGGAATTACAAGGCTTTTGAAAGAATCTCAAATTGGAGAAATCTGGGGTATTGGAAGAAGGCTAGAGCCAAAATTACGAGGGCATGGGATTTATACGGCTTATGACTATGTTCAAAAAAATGACGTTTGGCTTAAATCAAGGTTTGGAAAAAACGGCTTAGAGCTAAAATATGAGCTTATGGGAAATCTTATAAACAAGGTTTCGACTGAAATTCAGCTACCTAAATCTATTATGGATACAAAATCTTTTTCAGAATTTTCTTCTGATTTGAATTTTTTAAGAAATGAATTGATGGTACATATTCATTCAGCTTGTAGAAAACTTCGCAGAGCGGATTGTAAATGTAAAACAGTTGGATTAATTCTTAAAACAAAAGAGTTTCAAGTATATTGTGAAAAAGTAAATCTTGAGCTTCCAACAAATTTTGAGTTTGAAATATCAGAAGCTATTTTCCCAATTTTAGACAAATTGTTTGATAAAAAGATTTTATACAGAAGCATAGGTGTCTTGCTTGAAAACTTTAATTCGAACGAGACTGAGCAAATGGTGCTTTTTGCAAACAATGAACGACGAGAAAAGAACGAAAAACTTGCCAAAAGTCTGGATAAATTAGAAGCAAAATTCGGCAGAAATATTGTAAGAACGGGGTTTGTTAATAAAGAAGTTCCTTATAAACAAGATTTTTTAACGAAAGGAAGTAACAAGGGAAGTTAAGGTTTAACTTCTACAATATTCCAATCTTCATTCCAAATGATTTCACCTTGAGGTTTAAGGTTATGGTATTCATAAGGGTTTAGAATAAATTGTTCATCAAATAGATTCAAATTTGCCAATCTTTTTACGATTCCATCTAAAAGTGTTGTACTGCCAGCAATTGTACCTTCTTGAGAAGTCGCTTTGACTCCGTCATAAAAGATTTTTGAATCAGCAAAAACAGTTTCTTTCATTTCGCTATAAGTTATTGGCAATGCATCACTTATCAAAAGAACTTTGTTTTTAGGTTTAGCTTTGAAAAATAGTTTTAATGCGCTATCGCTTACATGCACCCCATCAGCTATAATTTCAGCATAAATATTGTCATTAATTAAAGCTTCAAGAGCGGTTGAGTTTTCTCTATGATTAATTCCTGACATTGCGTTGAAAGTATGTGTAACACCGTTTATACCTTCAAAGTTTGAGCCGACACAATGACCGGCATGGACTTTTATGTTTTTTGAATTTAGGTAAGAGATTAGTCCTTCGTCAAGCTCTGGAGCAAGTGTAATTATTTTTATAAAATCATCTTCAATAAGCTTATAATTTTCAACTGTTAACGCTAAAAAGTGCTCAGGGTTGTGTATTCCTTTTTTTTCAGGATTAATAAAAATACCTTCTAAGTGAATACCCAAAATCCTTGGATAAGATTTTGCGGCTTCTTTAATAATAGAAATCTGTCTTTTTATGTTTTCAACCGAATCAGTAACAAGAGTTGGGAAAAAGCCCCCAATACCTTTCTCAAAGAGTTTTTCAGCTACAAATAATATTTCTTTTACTCCTGCAGTGTTGAAATCAACCCCGAAAGCTCCATGTATGTGTTCTTCTATCATTAAAGGAGTTTTGTAAGTCATAGCTTATCCGAAAATTTCCTTAACTTTTTCTCTGTCGTCAAAATGTATTGTCTCGTGAGCAAGGATTTGATAGTCTTCATGACCTTTACCTGCGATTAAGATAACATCGTTAAATGTTGTAATCTTTTTAGCTTCTTTTATTGCAAGTTCTCTATCTGGTTCAACAATAACGTTTGCAGTACTTTTGAACCCTGCTAAGATGTCTGAAATTATTTGTTGTGGATCTTCAGAACGAGGGTTGTCACTTGTTACAATAACTCTATCTGCGTAATCTTCAGCAATTTTACCCATTTTAGGACGTTTTGTAGCGTCTCTATCACCGCCACAGCCGAATACGCAAGTAAGCTTGCCGTTTAAAGGTGTAATACCTCTAGCTGCTTTTAAAACATTTTCCAAACCGTCAGGTGTATGAGCGTAATCGACAATTACTGTTGGATTTGTATTAACGATTTCAAATCTACCTGCAACGCCAGGAACTTTTTCAAGAATTTTTATTGATTTTTCAATATCAAAACCAACAGCTAATGCGGTTGCAATCGCAGCCATGAAGTTGTATATTGAAAATCTTCCGTTCATAATTAATGAAACTGGATACTCAGTTCCTTTTACAACACATGTAAAACCTGCCCCTTGTCCAGAGAATATAATATTTTTAGCAGTAACGTCTGCATCGCTATCAATTGCATATGTATATAAATTTACAGATGGTGATAAAACTTTTTTGAAATCTTCTGCATATTGATCGTCATTGTTAATAACTGCAAAGTCACCGATTACAAGATCTGCAAAAAGCTTAGCTTTTGCTTTGAAATAATTATCCATTGTAATATGGAAATCTAAATGATCTTGAGTCAAGTTTGTTAAAACTGCTCCATTAAAATCAACATAATCTGTTCTGTGTTGTGCAAGAGAATGTGACGATACTTCCATTGCAACATTATCAATACATTTTTCGTTTACTTCGTGTAACAATTCTTGTAATTCTGGAGCTTGCGGAGTGGTGTGTTTAACATCTCTGTAAAAATCTTCGTTAGAGAACTTATGTCCTAAAGTTCCAATTAAAGCACATTTTTGATCAAATGCTTCATATAATTGTTGAATAAGATGTGTAACTGTAGTTTTACCATTAGTTCCTGTGACTCCAATTATGTTAAGTTTTTGTGAAGGACTAGAGTAAAATACGTCAGAAATTTTTGCAATAGATTCTTCTGTTGAAGATACTACAATTTGAGGAATGTCAGAACTTAGTCTTCTTTCTACAACACAAATAATTGCACCGTTAGAGTAAGCTTCTTCCGCATATTCATGACCATCAACATGTTCTCCTGTTAAACAGATAAAAACATCTCCTGGCTTGGCTTTTTTGGAATTGTATGAAATGCCTTCTATATCATCTCTTACGTCATCCATGTTTACCAATTCAATATAGTCGATACTGTTGATGAAATCTCTTACTCTCATTTTATATTCCTCTTATTGTTTATTCCATTTATCAGGTTGTAGGTTTAAAATATGTGCAACTTGCGTATAAATTTCTTTGAAAATTGGTGCTGCAACAGTATTTCCCCAAATTTCGCCACCTTGTGCTGAGTCTACGATTACATAAATCAAAACCTGTGGATCGCTAGATGGTAAGTAACCTACGATTGATGTGTACAATTTGTTTGTATATCCTGCTCCGTTTTCCTTTGGTTTAATGGAAGTTCCTGTTTTAGCAGCGATATTGTATATATCTGATTTTATCACAGATTTGCTACGATTAACACTAGTTGTTAATAAATCAGTAACAACTCTGGCATGCTCAGGCGTCATTACTCGAACTTTTTTGATTTTATTTGCTTCTTCCTCTGGTGAATATTTGATTACGTGTGGTGTTACTCTAACTCCGTCGTTTGCGATAGCAGAAACTGCAGAAACCATTTGAATGGCAGTAACTGAAGATCCGTAACCATAACCCATAGAAGCATGGTCTGATGTGTCCCAGCGACTAGCAGATTTCAAAATTCCGATTGATTCACCCGGTAAATCAATTCCTGTTTTTTCGCCAAACCCAAATTTTCTAAGCATATCATAGTATTCAAATCTGCTCATCATTTGTGAAACAAGAACAGAACCAACGTTACTTGAGTGCTCAAATAAGTATACTAAATCAATCAATCCTGGGTTTGGATTTTTGGCGTAGTCGTAGTTTTTAATAGTCCACCAGCCTACTTTTATCTTCCCTGTATCATTAATCTTTGTATAGCGATTAATTTTTTCTAATTCCATTGCGGAAGCTATTGTGATTGTTTTAAAAGTAGAACCAGGAGGGAAAACATCTGTTAGTGTCCAGTTTTTTGTCTGAAAAGGTGTCGCAGTCTTAAAATTGTTTGGATCAAAATATGGATAAACTGCATAAGCTAGAATTTCACCGTTTCTAGGGTTCATAACAATAACAGCGCCCCTAAATGCGTTAAATTTTTGAATAGCTTTTGTCAAAGCTTTTTCGCAAACGTGCTGAACAGCTGCATCAATTGTGAGTGTTATATCATCACCTTTTATGGGTTTTGTTGTGGCAACTGGGTCTGTTGTTATGTTATAAATTATTTTTCCAGTAGGTGTTTTTTCATAGTTTGCACCTTTGTTAATGCTTTCAAGCTTGTCTTTAGCCGTATATTCAACCCCAGAAGCAACATCTGCATCGAAGTTGTAATATCCTAAAACGTGTGCAGCTAAAGAACCTTGTGGATATGTACGAATGCTTTTTTTATCAATTGGAATTTCTCTTAGGTTTAATTTGGCAATAGCATCTCTGGTGTGTCTGTCAACATTCTTTTTCAAAGAAACCAATGGAACATCCTGTTTAAGTTTTTGAGCGAGAGTTGTTTGAGGAACTTTTAAAATAGGCGCAAGCATTTTTGCTAGTTCTTCTGGTGTGTGTAGGAAATCATCACGTCTTGCAAAAATATCATAATAAATAGTATCTGTTGCAAGTTTAATACCGTTTCTGTCATAAATATTTCCACGCAAAACAAAAGTATCAGCTTTTCGCTGGTTTTTTGCCTTTATTTTACAATGTCTAATATCAAATGCTTGTACGGCAAAGAGATAAAGTATTAGTGAGCCAACATAAATACAAAATAAAACATGCAAAAACATGAGTCTTGATGAAAACAATTTGTTTTTGTTAGTTTTATCTGTATCTCGCATGCTATCCTCCAAACAATATAATATCACGTCATGCCAAAAGTGTGAATTAATTAAGAAATTTTACGTTTTTAAGGGATAAAATTTTTAATTAGTCATGTGTTTATCATCCATATAGGCTATTTTTAAGTGTAAAAACTGCACTTTATGCTCAAACCCTTTAAAATACAAGGTTTCTACGGTTGTTACAAAACTTCACATACCCTCTTGACAAAATTATTTATATGTAGCATAATAAAATTGTTAAATGAAGTGTAAGAAAAACACTTAATTAACAGAAAGGTCACCGAGGTGATAAAGATGAAAGTAAATAAAATAAACACAAATATAAATTTTAGAGAAAATAAAGTTACTAGGGATATGAAATCAGAAAATGCAATTTTGATGTTAAGAGATCCAAAAGCTGCTGTTAAATTCCAAAAGAGTCAAGAATACGCTAGAAAAGCTGACTCAGTTGATTCAAATCCTTTTGTAGCTATTGGTTATAAATTATATAGAACATTCAATATGTTGAAAGAAAACCAAAATATTCAAGCCGAAAATAGACAATTAAACAAAATAGCTTAATAGAAAATTCTATAATATAATACACACACATAATTTTGCGGTAAACGTCAAGTTTACCGCTTTTACTTTATATAAATAAACTTTAAAGCAATTGAAATGCTGTATTAGAAGCTATTTTGAGATTTGAAAATGCGAAAAGAGCTTCTAGTTTTTTATTAAGTGTTATTTTAACACCTTAAGCTTCTGAATCAGCTGGTAGCATGTTTTTTGGAATGTATTCTTCCACATCTTCTTGAGTTGGTTTGATTGGTAATCTAAATCCGAAGGTAGAGCCTTCACCTTCTTTAGATTGTACAAAAACTTGTCCGCCGTGATGTTTTTCGATTGTAACTTTAACCAAGTGTAATCCAAGTCCTGTACCTTTTACAGTATGAGTTGCGTTTTCAACACGGAAAAATCTATCAAAGATTTTCTTTTGATATTCTTCAGGAATACCCATACCCTGGTCTTCTACGCTAACTTCTACAAACTCACCGTCACGAGAGCGCTCTGCTCTGATTTTAATACGTTTGCCGTCAGGTGAATATTTGATTGCGTTAGATACAATATTCATTAAAGCTCTTGAAATACTATCCACATTCAAGTAAATCTCTGGTAAATCAGGTTCTTTCATTATTGAAATTGTCAAATCATGTTCTTTTGCAAGCACTTGTACTTGATTTACGCAATCTTCAATAATTTCCATGATATTTTGTTTAGATTTTTCTAATCTAACATTTTGTGATTCATATCTTGAGAAGTCTAAAATGTCGTTCACCATTCTATTTAATCTGATAATTTCTTGGTTCATAACACCAATAAATTCTCTTTGAGTATTGAAATCAAAATCATTACCAAAGTTGAATAATGTATCAATATAGCTTCTTAGAACTGTTACAGGAGTTCTTAGCTCGTGAGAAACGTTTGAGATGAAGTGTGAACGCAATTGATCCATTTCAACATCTTTTGTAACGTCAATAAGTACGATAATATAACCCACATAAGAGTTTGAGCGAGTAAACATAGGTGAAATCAAACATTTAATAATACGTTTGTCGATTTCGATATTAAACGGAACAGGCGCTCCGTCATCTTCAAGCGGTGTATCTTTAAATTCAGCAATCTTTTCAGCAAAACAAAATTCTCCGCTAGAATCGCAGAATTGTTGAATTTGAGAACCAACAATATCTTCTTCTGATACTTCTAAAAGTTTTTTAGCGTGATTGTTTACTAAAATAACTTTGTCGTGATTGTCGCAAACAACAACACCGTTTACAATGCTCATCAAGACTGATTCAAGCTTGTTGCGCTCAAAAGTAAGACTTTCAATAGTTTGTTCATTATAACGGCTTAATTTTTCTGACATGTCGTTGAAAGCGTCATAAAGCTCTTTTACTTCGTTATCAACGTTTTTGTCATCAAGTTTGTAACCGAATTCGCCTGAAGAAATCTTTTTAACACCTTGATAAAGCTTGCGCAATTCTGATGTAATAATTGATGAATTCATATAAACAATACCGACAATAACAAGCCAAGCTAGTAGGAAAACAATCGCTAATGAGTATTTTGAAGTCGCAGAAACTTTGTCCATGATTTTACCTGAAAGTCCAACTGTAACTGAGCCAACGTTAGTTGTTTCAGACAAGTTTTTAACAATCATAGGTGAGCTTACTGTAATACGTGCTTTTTCTGCTTGTTCAGGGTAATCGTCTTTGCTTGAATAAATAACTTTTGAGTTATTGTCTTTGAATATAATGAACGCAATGTCATCATTACTTTTTAAAATGGAAACCGAATTTGTGCGAAGTGCATCATATTTAGCTAGTTGTGGAACTTCTTTTGTAAGTTCAACACCTTCAATAGCAAGTGTTTTAGACAAAACTTGCCCAAAGTTTTTGTATGCAGAATTCATATTTTTATCAATACTGCAAGTCGCAAACCAAGCTGAGCCCATAATAAAAGCTGTACTTACAGCAAGTCCTAAGACCATAAGCCTTGCTTGAGCTGTCATACCTTTTTTTGCACTTTTTTTAGCAGTAGTAGCATCTGCAAAAGCTAAGTTATCCACTCCGCCCCTCTTTTTTACATCGATGTTTTCCATAACGAAATTATATCACGCAAAAATTTTCCTAGCAATATATTATAAACCTTTCACTATTTCATGTGGTTTAAGATTAAATGCTTCTGCAAAAATAAAAATATGATCTATGCTTAATCTTTTTACTGTTCCTAATTCAATTCTTTTTAAATATTGCACTCTAATCCCTGTTATTGTTGAAAGTTCTTCTATTGTCATATTTCTTTCTTCTCGAAATTTTCGAATATTTTCACCAATTTTTTTTAAAAATTCTTCTTCTGTTAACATATTAAACCTTTCTTTATTTTTTATTGGAAAGACATGGGAAAGTATAAACCAAAGTATAGACAATGTAAAGTATTTGTATAGTAAAAGGAAGGTGTTTATGAAGAAGAAAATGTATAGAAGTGGTAATGCTTGGGCATTATTAATACAAAAAGCAATTTTAGAGTTATTAGACATTAACCCTGAAGAAGACGAAGTTGAATTGACCGTCGAAAACAAAGTTTTGATGGTTAAAAAAGTCGAAAAGGGTAAATAAGGGGTAAATATTATAAAATGTAGGTTGGGGTTTCTACCCCAACATTTTTAATTAAATTTGTTGGGCTGAAAGCCCAACCTACTTTTATTATTGGCGGAGCAAGCTCCTCCCTACTATTTTAGGTTATTATAATAATCTTTTTGTGCTATCATATTTGTGTATTAGTTTGGAGGATCCGCTCCAGAGGGTAAATGCAATAAGCCTGTAGACGTCACTACTAGCTTGCATAAAACATTTACCCCCAAAAGGATAGAAAGAGAAAAACATGGAAAAGAACAACGAAACTTTGAGCGTGCTAAGGCACTCATGCTCACACATCATGGCACAAGCTGTACAGAAATTATTCCCACAAGCAAAGTTAGCTATCGGGCCATCTACTGACAGCGGATTTTACTACGATTTTGACTTAACTGACGGTTATGCGTTTACGCAAGAAGACCTTGTTAAAATCGAAGAAGAAATGAAAAACATCATCAAACAAAACCTCACATTCGAAAAATATTTTGTTGAAGATGTTGATGCAAAAATTGCCGAATTTAAAGCAGAAGGCGAAATCTACAAAGCAGAGCTTTTGGAAGAACACAGAAACGACAATCCGACTCTTTATTTAACAAAAGACAAAGACGGAAACGTTTTATTCAACGACCTTTGTGCAGGTCCTCATATTCCAAACACTTCTTACATTAAAGGTAATGCAATTAAGCTTTTGAAAGTTGCAGGAGCTTATTGGCGTGGTAATGAAAAGAACAAAATGCTTCAAAGAATTTATGCTACTGCTTATTGGAATAAAGAAGATTTGCAAGATTATTTAACTTTCTTAGAAGAAGCTGAAAAACGTGACCACAGAAAACTTGGTACACAACTAGACTTGTTCTCAACTCGTGAAGAAGTTGGTGGCGGTCTAGTTTTATGGCATCCAAATCTAGCTATCGTAAGAGAAGAAATCGAAAATTATTGGAGAACTGAACACCGCAAACGTGGTTATGTAACAGTTCATACTCCGCAAATCGCTAAATCAAAATTGTGGGAAATTTCAGGTCACATGGATCATTACAAAGAAAACATGTTCTTTGTTCAAAAAGATGAAGATTCTGATGAACAATTTGTAGTAAAACCAATGAACTGTCCTTTCCACATTGCTATTTATCAAGCAAACAGATATTCTTACCGTTCACTACCTTTGAGAATGGCAGAATTAGGTACAGTTTACAGAAAAGAAAAATCAGGAGCTTTAGCTGGTCTTACTCGTGTTCAAGGCTTCACACAAGACGATGCGCATATTTTCTGTACACCAGAACAATTAGTTGATGAAATCAACGAAATCATTAACTTTGTAGCTGATACAATGGCTATTTTCAAAATGGATTTTGAAGTTGAATTATCAACTCGTCCTGAAAGCTATGTTGGTGAATTAAAGAATTGGGAAATTGCTGAAGCTGGCTTAAAAGAAGCGATGGATAAACGTGGAATGGTATATGAAATTAATGAAGGCGATGGCGCATTTTATGGTCCAAAAATCGACTTCAAGGTTAAAGATGCTTTGGGTAGAACTTGGCAATGTGCTACAATTCAGCTTGATTTCAAC
>JAZNBJ010000056.1:0-7264 GCA_045586965.1 Candidatus Gastranaerophilaceae bacterium
AAAAGTCAAATAAAAGAATCCATCAATCAAACCACTATTTCTGTTGCTCCAAAATTTAGTGCAAGTATTGATGATAAAAATATTTCAAAATTAAAAAACACTATTGCAAATTATATAAATAAAGAAACAATCTCTCTTGAAAATTTTTCTATTAATGAACAAAAAGTATCTGAAAGCATCCAAAAAATTAATAATAATCTTTCCAAGAAATTGAATCTTAGTGCTGGAATAGAAATTGATAAAAATAAATATCAAGATTTTGTAGCTGATGTTGGAGCAATTCAAAATGTATTAAAAGAATTAAAAAATGAATCTAAAATAAAATTGGGTTTTGATTTAGATTCAACAACATTTGAACAATTTAAAACTTTTACATCTAATTTGCAAAATCTTCCCACTTCAACAGCTAGGATAGGTTTTAGTCAAGAAGATATTATTAATGTGACAAAACAGATTGTTGCTTTAAGTAATTTAAAAGAAGCATTAGACAAAACTAATTTCAACATTCATTTAAACGTTGAAGACAATAGTTTAAATAATCTTAAAAATAATATTGAACAATATTTTCAAACAAATCCTGTTGTACTTACTATTTCTCAAGATGTAAATGACGTTGAATTGGGTTCTATCGCTGATAGAGTTGCAACACTTTTACAATTAGAAACAGAAACAGCAAAACAACAAACAGAAGAAGAAAAAGAAGCTGTAAAAGAAGCATTAGAAGAAATAAAACAAGAAAGAGAAAAAGCATCTTCTGAAAGAGCAAAAAAAGAAGAGGAAGACCTTAAAGAATCTAAACAAAAAATGCAAGATTTTGCTAATTCTGAAAAAGAAATCTTGCATCAAAGAACAGAGGCACAAACACAAGATTTAAGAGATAGAGGGCAAGCATTATTAGATTATGCGAATGAAAGTAAAGAAACTGCTTCTAATGCAATATCTGAAATTGAAATTTTGGAAAATGAAGCTGTAAATTCTTTAATACGAGTCCTTCAAGAAAGTAATGCTACGGATTTATATAAAGAAGAAACTAATAGGCTTTTAACTCTTTATAGGCAAAATGCTATAGATTTTGAAACTTTTCATAATGATCTCATTGAAAAAATGAAACAAGCCCAAGAAAGTGGTTTAGTTTCTGAAGATTTAATTAATAAAACAGCAGATAAACTTCATGATTTAGAAAATGTACACCAACAATCTCTTGATAAACAAGCTGAACAACAAGAAAAAGCAAGACAACAAGAGCAAGAAAAAGAAATTAAATCTTACGAAAAACAAGTAGAAGAAAGAAGAAAACAAGGTGAAAAACTTGTAAAACAAGAAGCTAAAAACGTAGAAGATATAGCTAAAGCTAAAGAACAAGCATGGAATCAAGAAGCACAAAATATTCAAGATAGTTATAATAAACAACTTATAAGTGCGGAAGAATATGTCTCTCGCATGCAAAAACTTCTCCCCGAAGCATTTGAAAACGGGTATAAAAATGCTGATAAATATGCGAACAGTCTTGAAAAAGTAAAACAACAGCAAGAAGCTGTTGCATCTACAGCGCAAGCCCTTGAACCTATTCTTGGTGCTTTAATGGGGTACCTTGGTATAACGAAAATATTTAGTGCTATCAAAAATTCTTTTTCTAAAATGGTAGGAGAAGTAAAAGAACTTGATGTTGAATTAACAGAATTTTCTAAAGTTTCTGATTTATCCACTCAACAAACTGAAGAATTTGTTAATGCCTGCTATGATTTAGGTGGAGCTGTTGCAAAAACTGGCACAGAAGTTGTCACTGCAACTACTTTATTTAAAAAGATGGGCAATAGCATAGAAGATTCAATGGACTATGCAAAAGATGCCTTGATGTGGACAAATGTTGCCGATGGTATGGTATCAGTTGATGAAGCTGCCACAATGCTTATTTCAACAATGAAAGCATTTGAAGATCAAGGTCTTACAAGTACACACGTTATTGATGCATTAAATGAAGTTTCAAATAATTATTCAACATCATCTTCCGCTCTTTCAAACAACCTTTCTACTATTGCGGCTACTTTGGCTGTGAGTAATACAAGTTTTGAAGAAACTGTTGGCTTGTTAACTGCTGGTATTGAAATTATGCCAGATAAAGCCTCAAAAGTTGCAAATGGTTTAAAGACAATTTCACAAAGAATTAGGCAAATTGATGGCGATACCGCTGATAAACTTGATGAATTTCTTGGCTCAAAAGGCATTTCTCGTTTTGATAATGTAACAGGACAATTAAAAGGGACATATGAGTTATTAGGTGAAATTTCTCAAGAATGGGGAAATTTAACAGAAAACGAAAAGCAGTTTCTTGGCGAGACAATGGCTGGTAAAAACCAAATTACCGTCTTAAATGCCTTAATGATGAACTTCTCTACCGCTATTAAAGCTACAGAAACTGCAATGAATTCCGCTGGTTCAGCAGCAAAAGAAAATGAAAGAGTTTTAAACAGTATTCAAGGACATATTCAAAGGTTTCAAAGTGCTTTTGAAAAATTATCACATAATTTAATTAATTCACATTTAGTAAAAGAAATAATTGACCTTGGAACAAACGGAATACGGATATTAGATCAAGCCTTAGTAATTCTTAAGCCAATATTAGCAATTGTAGAAGCAATTGTAACGCTAATAAATGTTCCTTTTAAAATATTAGATGAAACAAATCAAAGATTAGAAGAACAAAAACAGCTTTTAATAGACATTAAAAAAGAAAGACTTTCAACAATAGATGGTTTGATAGAAAAATATCAAACTCTTCAATCATCATATGACCTTGAGAACTTAAGTAATGAAGAACTTATTGATATTACCAGACAAGTAATGGAACTCAATGAGGGAAATTTTCGTATTCATGGAGATATCAATAAAGAAATACAAGAACAAATAAAAGCCCTTTATGTTGAAAAAGGTCTTTTGGCGGGGGTTAATGAAGAAACCGCTAAAAGTTCAATAACTTTTGATTCTGTCCTTACAGGAATGAAAAGTATTTCTCGTTCATTGTTAAATACTGATACAGGCATAGGTTCATTAATTGGTTCTTTCACTGGCAAAAATTTAAAATACACAGAATTACTTAATTCAAATGAAATAGCCCTATCTGTTAAAGAGGCTACCCTTCAAGGGATATTAGATGCATTAAAAGAAGTCCCCCAAGAAGAAAGAGGGCTAAATTGGTTAAATATTTATGACACTGTATCTAGTGATCTTGAAGCTATTAGAGGCAAAATTGATGAAGTAAACAATTACGCCAAAGAAGCAATACAAAATATGCTTGCTGGAACTGGGCAAGACATTAAGAAAATGTCTGAAGAAGAAATTAATGATATTCTTGCTCAGATTGACGGGGTAAAAGATAAAACTAACATTTTATTCAGTATAACAACAGACCCAGACCAAATAGAAGCATTAAGAAAATTACTTAATGATGAACTATTTGCTAGAGCACAAGCAAATGCAGATGGAGCTGCTGGAGCTATTGATAATGTTGGCTTGTCTTTATCTGGTGCTATAGCATTAATGAGCGACTATGCATCTCAAGCTCAAATTCTTGCTCAAGCTCAAGATGATATAACAAATAGTGGCGTAATAACCGCTGAAACTTTGAAAAAAATAGCCGATGCCGGATTAGAAGCATATCTTGTTTATGACGAAGAAACAAAATCTCTTGTTGTTAATACTCAAGCGTTTTTTGATAATAATGCATCTCTTGAAGATAATGCTATAGCGTCTTTTGTTGCAGGAGAACAGGCGAAATATCAAGCAGATGTTCAAAGCATTTTAAGTGGTAACTTAAATACAACAACAGATTCTCTTAGTGATCAAACAAGCGCAACTTATCAAAGCGGAGAAGCTGCATTAGATGCTGCAAAAAAATATGGCGAAGAAACTAAAGCAGTAGCAGAACTAAGAATGGCTGAAGGAGAACTTACAGAGGCACAGTTTGAAGCAATACAAGCACGAACAGCACTTTATAAACAAAATCTTGATGCTGGGGTTGCAGCACTTAGGGGTTATTATAGTAACGTTACCAATGCCCGTACAGCAACATCTCGTGGTGCTTCACATGGCTCAACAAGTTCATCTAAATCATCTTCTTCTTCATCTTCATCAAAATCAACTGCTGAGCGTGAAGCAGAACAAGCCGCAAAAGATGCAGAAAAGGCTTGGAAAGATGCTTTTGATGTTGAATATAAAATTTTAAAAACATATCTTGATGCTGAATTAATTAGCAATGAAGAATATTATGATGCTCTTGAAAAATTAAATAAAAAATATTTTGAGAATAGAGTTGGATATGAAGAAGAGTTCTTAAAATATCAAGATGAAATCATAAAAGGTAAACAAAAACTTATTGATGAAACGTTCAATAGAGGTGAATCTTATCTTCAACATCAGCTTAATATGAATAAAATTACGCAGAAACAATATTTAGATTATCTTGAATCTCTATATACTGCGTACTATAAAGATAGAGAAGAGCTTGAAGAAAAACTCTGGAAAATTGAAGAAGAAAGATATAAGCTCGAACAACAACAGCTTGAAACTACTATCGGTTATGCTGTTGATGTTATAGATGAAGAAATAGACAAACTAAAAGAAAAGAAAAAAGCTCTTGAAGAAGTCAACGAAGAAATGGAAGAGCAATTAACTCTTCAACAACTTGAAGATTCTCTTGAAGAAGCTAAAAATAGAAAGATTAAAGTCTATAGAAAAGGCGAAGGTTTTGTCTATGAACAAGATTTAACGGCTATTAGTACAGCACAAACCGCACTTGATAAATATAAACAGGAAATAGACCACAAAAAACGTCTTTCTAATATTGATGAAGAAATCAAAAAATTAGAAGAATATAAAAAGCAGTGGAAAAATATTACTGAAAATTATAAGAAAAATCAAGACGAGATGACTGCTAAAAGCATCTTGGGTGAAAATGCTCGTGAAAGAATACTTCGTCAAGAAATTGATGCTGTTACACAGGTTAGCGATAGATATAATGAGCTTAAAGGAACATTAGCTTCATCAAACGAAGAAACTTCTGAAAATTTTGAAGAGTATATTGGCGATAAAGATACAGTAGGCACAGTAATTTATAGAATCCATAAATTAAGAGAAGAAATATCTGCTCTACAAAGTAAAACTGTTGAAGTACGTGTAAATACAGTTACAACAACAAATGGCGTTCCTGATAGTGGTGGTAGTTATTCTGGCGGTAGTGGAAGCGGTAGTGGAAGTGATAGTGGAGGTGGAAGTGGTAGTAGTGGAACTCAAGGCCCTTCTGTTGGAGCTAGTGTAAAAATTAAACCAGAATATCAAAGTGGATTCTATTATGGCACTCATGATTTCAAAGTTTGGGGATATGATTGGCAAGGGAATGTTCAAATTATATCTACACAAGCAACAGATGATAGTGCCCCAACTTATGCTGTTCCAGTAGAATATCTTGTTGGATATGCTTCAGGTACTCTTGGAACATCTTCCAACGTTTTTAAAATTAATGAAAATGGTCTTGAAGCATTAGTTACTCCTAGTGGTACTGTTATGAATGCGCCAACAACTGGATATGGTGTAATTAAAAACGAATATACAGAACGGCTTACTGATTTTGCTGCTGATCCTTTGCAATTTTTAAGTCAAGCGTTTGAGGGGTATTCTGGTAATTATCAAAATAATCAATCCACTAATGAAACCATTAATATCAATGGAGATATTTCTTTACCAAACGTTGATGATGGATTATCTTTTATTGATTCCATAAAAACTCTTGCTATACAATATACCACGAGGAGAATATGAAAAAAAATCTTGCTAAAGAAATTATTGAAGCTATACAAATACTTATTAATAATGCAATGAAAAAAACGACAAACATTAATGGCGGTGTTATTACCGCCATTAATGATAATGGAAAATATAAGGTTCAGATTAGAGGGAAAACAAATTGTTTGCCATCCTACCCAGAAAATGCTAATTTATCTATTGGTGATGAAGTGTTTGTGCTTGTCCCACAAGGGGAAAATAGCCAAGGTTTTATTTTACCAAATTCTTTCAATAATTTAAATAATAGTTTATTTATATTTGATAAGAATATAGATAGTACAACAACTCCTAATTCGGATATTTATGGATGTGGTATATATATAAATGATAAAAATAATAAAAATATTGGTTCAATAAGAGCTTCTTCATTAAGTACGGGGGAAGACGGAATAGAAATTATAACACAAAAAAATATCAATGGAACAATCCATTATAATAGTGTTGGTTTATTTATAGATAAATCTGGAAATCAATCAATTAAAATTAGCAATCCAAACGCATGGAAAACAGCACTTGAAATACAATAAAAGAAAGGAGGAATAAATGGCTTTATCTACTCCCTCATTATATCCTATTGCAGCTTTTGATGCCACATCTGCTCATACGGTTTTATTTACTGTTTCTGGTGGAGATCAAGTAGTTGCAAATAGATTATTAATTAAAAAAAATAGTGATTTATCTACAGTCTATAATCAAACAGTAGAATCTTATGCTTTTAATCACACTATTCCTGCAAACATATTAACGAATGGGACTTATTATGTTGCACAAATAAAAACATATGGTGCAAATGATGATATAACAAGTGAAGAAGAGGGAAGCCCTTGGAGTTCCGCTATTCCATTTTATTGTTATACTACGCCAATATTAACTTGGACAAATCAACCAACATCTTCTATAGTAGAAGAATCAAATTATATTTTTCAATTTTCTTATACTCAAATTGAAGGTGAACAATTATATAGTTATGTAATAAATTTATATAACAATAACCAAACCTTGGTGAATACCAGTGGAACCAAGTATGTGTCAGGCACACCATCTTTGATACATGAGATACTTGGATTAGAAGATGATAAAATGTATTATATTGAAATTAATGGTTCAACAGTAAATAATACTCAAATATCATCAGGAAAAATTTTATTTTTTGTAAATTATTATGAACCTTATTCTCAACAAATATTTGAAGCAAAAAATGATGCATGTAACGGATGGATAACAATTACCAACAATCCCATTGTAGTTGTTTCTGAATCGTATCCATCTCCCCCAAATTATGTAAAAAATAATACGGCTGTTTCCATTAAACAAGATGGAGATTATGTTGAATGGAGTAGTATTCATCAATCAGGTGATTTTTGTATTAGAATATGGGGATATGAATTTAATTCAAATAAAAAAATTTTTACTTATGCAAAAAATA
>JAZNBJ010000057.1:0-6067 GCA_045586965.1 Candidatus Gastranaerophilaceae bacterium
AATTTTTATTCATAAAAATTGCTCATTTGTAAAGTTTTTGTAACAAAATAAATCAAAATAATCCACTAAAAGATTGATTGAAAAATTATTAAAAAAGTTATATTCTTTATGATGATGAACAACAAACAACAAATAGAAAAAAAGATTAAACAAATAGAATTGCAACTTAAGAAACTTACCCTAACCTCTACTGGTTCAGAAGTTTGTGAGGATTTGCAAAATTCTCTTATACTAAAAAAAGCAATTCTTAAAAAGGATTTGGAAAACTTAAGCAAAAATCCTATTATTGAATCTTTCAAAAGATTAATTCCTAGAAAAGAAAAACTAATTTGCGATTATTTTAATTAATAAAAACTCCTAAAAAATATTTAGGAGTTTTTTTGTATTCTATGGTATAATTTTTATACGAGGGGGATTTGATGCTCGAAATCGATTTCAGTACAAAAAAATCTATAAGAGAAGTTTTTGGTAAAAAATTAGCAGAAGTTGGCGCTAAAGACGCCAATATTGTGGTTCTAGATTCTGATTTATCTTGTTCTACACAGACCAAATTTTTTGCAAAAGAATTTCCAGAAAGATTTTTTAACTGCGGCATTGCAGAACAAAACATGATTACAACAGCAGCAGGTCTTGCTCTTGCTGGTAAAATTCCTTTCGCTGCAACATTCGCTGTTTTTGCAACGGGTAGAACTTATGACCAAATTAGGGCATCTGTTGCATATCAAAAAACAAATGTAAAAATTATAGGCACTCATGGTGGTATTACAGTTGGAGAAGATGGTGCAACTCATCAAGCACTTGAAGATGTTTCTCTTATGAGAGGAATGCCTAACTTGACAGTCATAGTACCAGCTGATTGTAATGAATGCGAACAAGCAATTGAGTTTGCAGCTAAGCATCAAGGGCCTGTTTATATAAGAATTTCTCGTAACAATTTACCTGATATTTATTCTGTGGATTATAAATTCAATCCGCTAAAAGCCAATATATTAAAAGAAGGTAATGATTTAACATTAATTTCAAACGGTGACGAGCTGGCGGAAGTTATAAAAGCTGCTAATATGCTTGAAGAACAAGGCGTAGATGCAGAAGTTATAAGCATGCCTGTTATAAAGCCTTTTGATGCACAAACAGTTATCGATAGCGCTCGTAAAACAGGTTTTGTAGTAACAGTGGAAAATCACTCTATAATAGGTGGATTGGGGTCTGCAGTTGCAGAAATCCTATCAGAAAATCTACCAACAAGAATGTTGAGAATAGGCATGAATGATTGTTTTGGGCAAAGTGGAACGCCTTCTGAGCTATTAAAACATTACAATTTAGATGCTGAAAGTATTGTAAAAAGGGTTATTAAAGCAAAATGATACAATTAAGATCAGTTACAAAAAAATACAAAAATAATTATGCCTTAAAAAATATCAATTTAGATATTTTATCTGGTGAATTTGTATTTATCACAGGCTCTTCTGGTGCAGGTAAGTCAACTTTAATGAAGATGTTATATAAAGAAGAAACACCTACAACTGGCACTGTTCTTATCGGAGGTATAAATATAGCAAATTTACCTTCAGATAAAGTGCCAAATCTTAGAAGATGTATGGGGATTGTATTCCAAGATTATAAATTGTTACAAAACCAAACTGTATACGATAATATCGCTTATGTTATCAGAACATTAGGCATAAGCTCTTCTGATATCAGAACACGTGTTACAGGTGCGCTTAAAGTTGTAGGACTTCTTGATAAAGCACATGCCAAACCTTCAGAACTTTCTGGTGGTGAACAACAAAGAGTAAGTATCGCTCGAGCATTAGTAAATGGACCACCTTTATTAATTGCTGACGAACCAACAGGGAACTTAGACCCTAAAAACTCATTAGAAGTTATGCAGATTTTGGAACAAATTAATCAAAGAGGTATCACGGTTATTGTTTCAACACACGACTTTACTTTAGTTGATAGATTTAGAAAAAGAGTTCTTACCCTTGAAAATGGTGAGATTATAAGAGATATTCAGGCAGGGACATATGGACAATAGCAGACAGCAGTTAAAAAAACAGGTAAAAAAACACATACCTAAAGATTGGTTGTGCGAACTGCGCATAGCTTATAGAATCCTAATGGAATCTGTTAATGATATAAAAAGAACAGGTATTGTAAATTTAATAATCATTACAACAATGGCAGCAATTTTAACAATTTTTGGATTGCTATTTAGATTTACATTGTCATTATCTACATTTGCAAGTGAATTGGGTAATGTTTTAGAAATTTCTGTTTATCTTAAACAAAATACACAAGTTTCAGTTGTTCAAAATAGAATAAAGGAACTTAAGCATGTTAAACACGTAAAACTTATCCCTAAAGAAGATTCCTGGGAAGGTTTACGCAAAGAACTTGATTTGAAAGATATGGCGAATCCATTACCAGATACTTTAAGAGTTCGAGTTGATAAGCCTAAAAACATTCCAGAAGTTCTAGGTAAAATAGCTCCAATACCAGGAGTTGAAGATCTGGGCTATGCTGAAGATTTAGCAGAAAAAATCAAAAAACTATCAAATGGCGTTTGGACTACAATGTTTTTTGTAATTGCCATTTCAGCAGCACTTACAATCACAATTATAAACAATACGATACAACTAGTTATTCAGGCACGCAAAGAAGAAATCGAAATTATGCGTTTAATGGGTGTATCAAACTGGTACATCAAAACGCCTCTTGTAATGCAAGGTGCATTTTATGGGTTTGTGTCGTCTATAATAGCAGTATTGCCTTTAAATTGGATACAAGGAGCCTTAATCAAAATGCACGCATTCTTCCTTGTACCAATGCCAGCATACGCACAGAATATAGTTATAATAACATTATTAATAATAGGGGCAGCTTTTGGAGCAATGGGTAGCATGCTGTCAATAAAAAAACATTTACAAGTATAAGCGAGGTACTAATATGGATAAGACAATAGAATTAGTAAATTCAGTTAAAGATATACAAGCTATGCCAAGTGTCATAGTAAAGGTTTTAAATGTAATGAAAAAACCTACTGTCAGCATGAAAGAACTTGGCGATTTGGTTGTTTACGATCAATCATTAACAGTTAAAATATTGGCTTTAGTAAACTCCGCTTATTATGGTTTTTCACAACAGATAAGTTCCATCAATATCGCTTTATCATTACTTGGCATGGTTAAAGTAAAAAACATAATCGTTGCTGTTGCAATGAAGCCTATGATGTCAAATGCTGGTGATAAAGAATTATGGAAGCACTCTATAAGAGTTGCAGCAGGTTGCGAATACTTAGCGAATTTAACAAAAATTATGGACGCAGACGAGGCTTTCATCTCAGGTTTTATCCATGATATCGGTAAAATGGTTCTTCATATGACAAACCCTAAAATGTACGAAAAAGTTATAAAAGTTGTAAATACAGAAGGTGTAGATATACTTGAAACTGAACGTCATTATTTTGATTCAGACCACGTTAAAACAGGTTCTTTATTAGCAAAAAGATGGCAATTACCGATTTTGTTAGCTAATATTGTATCCTATCACCATAACCCAAGTTTATCATCAATTCCAGTTCCTTGCAGTTTGGTTTGTGCAGTTGATAAACTAATGCAGGATAATTTTAATCCAAATTCATTAGACAAAGATTTCTTTAAAACTCTTGGCATTGATTTAGATGACATTGAAGAATTAAGACAAGTAATTCGTCAAAAATCAGACTTGCTTATTGCAGAATTAACATAATTTAGGTACTAGCATGGCAAATAAAATAGTTCTTATCTCTGAAGATACTGATTTTTTCGATTTTATTATAACAAAATTGGAACTCAGGAAAACAGATGAGCTGTTTTCGTTTTCTTTTGACAATATTCTTGAGAATTTACATCATATCACGACTTCAATGGTTATTATAAATAGTGAAGGAGCTCAAGATAAAACAATAGAGCTCTTAAAGCTATTAAAAGGTACACCTACAATTGTTTGCGCCTATAATAATGATAATGAAAGCTTCAGAAAACAATGTTATAGAGCAGGAGCTTTCGATTTTTTAAGTCTATTAACTTCTGATTCTGAATTTAGAGCTAGAACATTACCAGCTCTAACTATTGCAGACTTATTGAAAAAAAATAATAAATATAGAGAAATTCTGGTTCAAAAAAACATCTTAGCTAAAAACAATGAAGTCTACATTAATTATGAAGAAATATTGGAACATCACTTAAAAGAAATTAAAGATAAAAGTATTAAAGCTGTTTTTGGAGCAATTTCTCCTAATGAAAAAGACAAATTTTTAATGCAACCAAACCAGATTGAAACAATATTATTAAATAATATTAGAATTAATGACGTATTAATGAACTATGCGCCTAATAAATATTTCATAATACTTTTCGATACTGATATAAAATCGACAGAAAAACTTTGGGATAAAATAAAAAAACAATTTTCCGAAAGAATTTTTGCAGGGTTCTCATTAATAACAAACCAGAGTCGGCAGCAATTAATAAACGAAGTTTTAAACAAGCTACATTTATCAATAAATAATGCAAAAGATAATTTTGACTGGAATTCATCAAATATTAATCCACTCAGCTTACAAGAAAATACAAATAATTATACAAACTTCAAATCTTTTAAACAAAATTTTGAAAAAAAACTTGAAAAAGTTATATCACCAGTCTTTTATCATATACAACAAAAATATACTAATAAATTTGTAGGTATTAGTATACAACACCAAATAAAAGAAGGCTGTGGAGTTTTTATGATTAAAAATAATACTTCAATTTGTACTTTTAAAATAACCAGTGCAGGCTTCTCAAAAATTAATATAGATATCACTTTTCAAAAAAGTTCAGATAACATTGATGCTAAACGTATTAGTCTAGATCCAGAGGAACTTGAGTCTGGCTTACTAGAAGATTTACTTGAACAATTTATTATTGAATATAAAACTGAATTTAATAACTTTTAAGGAGAAGATATGACTATTCTAAATACGGATGATACTGCTATTTTAATAATTGACATTCAAGAAAAACTGCTTAACGCAATATTCAACAAAGACATTGTTGCAAAAAAATCAGAAATATTAGTAAAAGCCGCAAATATACTTAGCATTCCGACTTTTGTAACTGAACAATATCCTCAAGGTCTTGGCTCAACAGTTGACTCTATTAAATTTAATTTATCAGTAGATACCAAATTTTATGAAAAAACAACTTTTAATGCACTTACAGACGACACCCTTAAAAATGACATAAAAAACACTAATGCCAAAAATATTTTTATTGCAGGAATAGAAACACATATTTGCGTTCATCAAACTGTCAATGCTCTTATTAATACTGGCTATAGAGTTACAGTATTGAAGGATTGTTGTGGTAGCAGAAGTGAGTTTGAATACAATTCAGCACTCGAAACAATGAAAGATTATGGCGCTAAAATTAAAACAACAGAAATGGTTTTATTTGAATTACTAAAAACTGCAAAACATCCAAATTTTAAAGAAATACAAGCCTTAGTTAAATAACATATTGTTAAGAATTCGTTACAACTTGCCACCTTTTTTTAATAATGTTATCATATCTTCAATTTGTACATAAGAGGAGGAAATGATGCAAATAAATAGTTGTAGCTCAACAAACACAAATTTTGGAAAGCTTTATATTCACAGTAATAAATTTTATGATATAAGTGAAAAATCAATTAATCAATATCAAGATAAACTTTCAAAAACAAAATACTTGGACGTAATAATCGATTCACATGGAATAGCTATCAAAGAGAAAATGACTGAAGATTTAAGCAGGATTCAGTCATTTTCTTTATTTACATTAGAAAATGCTGTTGGAATAAATTTTAATGGTGATAAGAAAAATACATTTAAATTTAGCTACCCTTCTTTTGAAGAAGCGAAGAAAGCCTGGTTAGAGTTTTCTGAAATTACTAAAAATGACTTTTTTGAAGGCTATTGTAAGATTGCATTATGGATGGATAAACACTTTAAAAACAATATAAAATAAGTTTGTAAAGTTTTGTAACAATTATATATAAACTT
>JAZNBJ010000058.1:0-6633 GCA_045586965.1 Candidatus Gastranaerophilaceae bacterium
TCTTAGAGCTAATGTTTTTAAGGCAGTACCAACTTGTTCTGGGTTTTGAATAACGCTGTTTGCAGCGGTTACCAAAGCCACAGATTCATCAATTGTATTGCCAGCAGAATACAAAGCTGATGCTGATCGTTGCAATGCTTCACCAATACCAGCTGAGGTAATGGCAAAATTATTCATTCTGTTGCTTTCGCTAATATAAAATTAACTACTGACCATAGTAAATATGGCGAATAGGTCTTTCGGCCTATTTCTCACATTTCATTTTAAGATTATAGTGTGAGTTCAGACTGTATATTAATTCCTCATTAGGAATGATAACTTCAATATGCATATTACTATGCACATCCTGCAGTCGTTAAGGATAAATAATATTCATACAATTTTTCTTCCATTTCTTTTATAGACATCGTATATGGAATTCTTAATAGTGGAATTGAATTTGTCTTACAATATGTATTTTTAATTTCATCACGCATTTTTGTTTTTTCAAATTCTTCTTGTCCGCCAAATAAATCTACTGGCTCAAAATGCTGTCTTCCATCGTACTCAACCAAACCAAGTAATTTATCATTATCAAAAATCGCAAAATCAAAATGCAATATGTATATGTATTTACAATTATTAAAGCTATATTGTGGAATGAAATCTATCTTCATTTTATCCAGCAGGGATCCAATATAACTTTCACCAAACGATTGAACCCTACAGCCACATGATGTTGTATGGCCATTGTTTACCTTCGCTGGCAATTCATAAAATAAATTATTGCACAATGGACATTCGCACTCCCACACCCATTGGCCCTTGTTGTTCATATGGTGTTGTTTAATAAATTTTACACCAGACTCAGATGTATATCCTGTCCAATCTTTTGTGTTTGAATTTGATGTCATTTCAGACTGTAAACATCCACAAGATTGTGTATGGCCAGAAATAATATCTGCTTTTGCCCCAATAAAATCATTTCCACAACCACATTTGCAAATGGCTTTTGCTGGTTTTTCATCCCATACGATATCTACAATTGTTAATCTGCCATACTTCTCGCCAATATTGTCCAATCTATTTTTTTCAACTCTATTTTTGTGTGCTTCGCATCCGCATGAGGGACACTCACTTCTTTTTAAATAATCTCCAAGGACAATAACATTGTCGTTACCACAATCACAATAACAATTCCATCTAGTTCTCTGTTTTCCAGAAGAATCTACTTTGCTAGTTGTTCTATTTTTTACTGTTAATTTGCCAAATTTCTGTCCAGTCAAATCATTAAATCTCATTTATTAACCTCCTTTCATTAATTTTGTATTGTTGTATGAATATCAAGTCTTTCCTAGGTCTTAACTATCTCTAGCCTTTAACCTATATAGTTATCTACTTAGCTACATATTTCTATATAGCTTGGGCAATATATTTACCCACTGCATTAAAACGATCAATAATGCTCATAGTATCATTTGCCTCGATACCAAAAGCCATCATGGTTGAAATAATACTATCAGAAGATTCTTCAACTGAATCTAAACCATCAGCAACGTTCTTATAAATAATTGCGGTCTCAGCCATGCTAGACGCTTCAGACATACTATATCCAAGACGGGCAAAAGTTGCAGTGGCCTCAGTAAAATCACTAATAGTGCTACCAATTACTGCTGAAGTACTACCTGCATCATCTAAGAACTGCTTATAAGAGGCATCAGTCTCGTCAGTAACCTTCTTTAACTCAGTCATTGCAAGGTCAATTTCCTTGACGTATTCAACGCCTTGACGGCCATATCTGATTAGGTCATTAAAACCAAGATACATGCCAGCAGTGCGTGCTATACCGCTTGCTGCCTCTTTCTTAAAGCTCTCCCACTCGTTTGTTGCTCTGCTTGTGCCAGTTGTAAAAGCATTCAGATGGCCAGATGCTTTGTTGAGCGCCACAGTGATATTTTCAACTGCGCCAGCACCCTGGTCTAAAGTGACATACATTTGAGTTCCTTCTTTATTGAACCCTTGTATCTTTGCCTCTCCATCCCACGTACTAGCAGCAAACTCAATCATTGCAGTTTTTAAGTTCTCAACCTTGCTAACATCTTTTTCACCAACGACCTTAAGCTGTCCAATTTTACTTAGCTTCTGAGATTCCTTAAAAATGCCCTCGATTTCAGTTCTTGCATTTTTTGCTTGTAATGCCGCATCATCAAACTTCATAGACGCTGCAGGATCGTCTGGATTTGCCTGTAACTCTTTCATTGCGGAATTCATGTTTTCAAGCGCAACGGTATAATTCTTGACTTTGTTTGTAAGATCGACACTCATGCCGTCATCGCCAAGTGCTCTAATGTTGGTTTGGATACCATTCAGCTTGTTTGCTTCTTGTCTGTACGCCTTGATGTATTCTTGCATACTTCTCAGCTTTTGTTCTGTTACACTGCTGCCAGTTACATCCCATCCGCCTTCTTCGTTAGCTGCCAATCTTTTTGCTTCTGTTTGCATTTTGTCGCCAACCATACGCATCTTCTTAACAATGGCTCCGCTAGGATCTTTATTTTCACCAATAAATAACTTAGTTACAACATCCCCATCTGGAAGCTTGTCCGCACTTGCAGTAAGTGCATCCATAGCGTCTGCTTCGTCACCTAATTGTTCAGCAGAAGAATTTGCACTGTCTCCAACTTTTCTATTAGCATTTGCAAATCTGCCTTTTGCCGTAGCAGCGCCGTTCATGCTTTGTTCTACATTTTTTGCCGCATCCGCCTCAGAATTAATTGCATCAGCAGAAGACCCAGCAAACAAAGCGCCAGCCATTTGATTATAAATATTGTCAACACTACCTTGTATCCCGTTTCTGTCGCTAGAAACAAATCCTTGCAACACTTGCCAGTTGTTTGCTTGTAGCTCACGTGCCTCATCTAACTTTTCAAATATTAGCTTAAAACGATCTTTGTCATTTAAGTCATTTGGGAATAAACTTGGCCACTTACCCGACAACTCTCCATACAAACTATCAGAAGAAATGCCTTTGGTTGGATCTGCGGTTAAACGACCCTTGTATGTGTTGTATAAATCCTTCCATTGGTCTTTCGTATATTCTGCTTTAATGGAGTTATTAAATTGCACTTTGGTGTTGCTCATATGCTTATAAAAATCTTGCATCATAGTGGCATAACCACTATCATCAAGGTCTACCATATTTCCACCAAGACGCATGATAGTATTTGTGATGTCTTCCATTTTTAAGTCAAATGCATTGCCAACGTCGACACCATTAGCCATTGCATTAGTAATCTGCATCAACTCTTCAAATAAAGTTCTGAATGTTGCAAAATTAGACTTGTCAATATTAAATGCCTCTAAAAAGGCTTTTAAATCAACACTATCAAAAATTCTTGTTAAATCAACAGAAGATAATTTTTGAAGTTGAGAGACTGTTTCTGCTACCTTTTCATTTTCGGCACCAAAATCTCCAATAATATCGTCAGGCATACTTCCGCTCTGCTGGCGCAAAGCTTCTAAGGACGCATACAACTGGTCTATTGCTTCAGCAGCAGATATACCATCTGTATAAATTTTATTACCAATACCTGCGTACAACTGCATCTGATCCTGCTCAGAAACAGATTCATAACCAGCACTCAATAAGTTTGTTGCCGCTTCTGCATATATATCCGCCTGTTCCCTTGCTTCTTTTTGAATTCTATTAGTTTCTTCAAGCTCTTGTTGATATTTATTTTCATTGGCAATTAAATTCTCATAAGCCGCACTACCAACAACATCATACTTTTGCATACCCTCAACCAAAGCCGCTTCACGAGATCCCTTATCATCTAAATCATGATCGACATAAGGAATACCTTGTGCACCAAGCATCTCTTTAATTGTGTCAGAGCGATATGTTCCCTTTGGTAATGACACAAAAGCAATATCTTCAGCGCTCAATGCACGCTGTGGTTTTGCCTCAAAATATCTTGTCTGAACATTGGCTGCTTCTTGAGCTGCAACTGCAAGCTTGTCAACAGTCGCATCATCAACTGTTAAACCGCTATCTCTTAAAGCTTTTCCTATGGTCTCGGCAGTAGTGTTACCGTCCACGGCCTGAGCGATTTTGTCAAAAGCATCTTGTGCCTCAATATTATTGGCTTGCGCAACAGCTATGGCAATATCCTCAATATGTCCACTCTCAAGAACAGTATGGCCACCAGGCGCATCTTTTGCCAATCTAGCAGCGTCAGCCTCAGCTTCCGCTACACTCTTGTAATTTTTAGCCGCACCAATAATAAATATTTGGTCATCCATATCTTTGCGCATAAATGGATTTTGATTGTATAATGCGTTTTTACCGCCATAACTTGCCATGGCTTCAGCAATGCCGTCTGGAGTTCTATCAAATTTTTGTCCGTCAATACCCCTAACAAATGGCTTTATTAATGCTTCACCAAATACATCTTTGACATAATTAATATAATCAACTCTATTGTCGTCAAGTACTTGCGATCTTTTATTAATATAGTCTGCTTGATTTATAGTTTTGCGCTCACCACGAAGCACCGCTTGATCATGTTCAAAAATTGCCTTTTCTTCATCATATACGGCCTGGTCGGTTTTGGCCAATCTAATAGTTTCCTTAAATGCATCAACTACAGTGGCTTTAATTTTTGCCTGTGGAAAATCATCAAATTGACTATTATAATCAGCAACATACTTGTCTACTGCATCAAAATATTCTTTTTGCGTTTTATCATCATTAACAACCATATCAAAGGTGATACCTTCTCGTTTCAGTATATCTTGAACGCCATTATAAATATTGTCGCCATTAACGTGAAATCTACCCATAGTTGCTTCATCTTCGTATGTGGGTTCAATCTTAATTCCACGGTCTTTTAAATAAGAATCTTTTACCTGATCAGACACTGAAAATGCTTTAAATGCTAGATGACCAAGAGCATCCTCAATAGTTTCGTGCGCTCCACTCAAAACTGTACGCAGTGCATCCAACTCCATACCAGTTTTTTCTGCAGCTACTTTTAAAGCGTCTTCGTTTAATTCAAAACCAAAAGATGGATAAGTTGGAGTATAAGCATCAACACCATATATTTTATTGTCTGGGTTTAAGCTAGGGTCGATTGCACTTTGCTTAAATACAACAGTTGCATCTCCATAACCGCCATCATAAACATCTGGCCTTGTTAATGCAATTGATGGAGATGGGAAATTGCCGCCCTTTAATGCATTAATTAGATTTTTAGTCGTAATGCCATGCATGGCAAGTAGGCTATTCTGTTTTTCTTTCTCTGCTGTGATTTGCTTTTCTACATTTAGTTGTTCTTCAGACACTTCAACATTTTTTTTTGCCTCAGGAATAGCAATTCCAAGATAATTAGCTAAATTATTAGTAAGGGCTCTTTGGTCTATTCCTGCCGGAAATGACTGCAACATCATTGTTGCAGATTCATAATCAAAGACATTTGTACCTCGTACTAAATCCGCTTCCATGGCTCTTAACTGAGGTGTGTACGAGCTAATGTCTTCCCCGGCATTATATAACTCAACAACTTTCTTCTTTAGCTGTATAAATTCAGTAAGTTTTTCAATTAGCTCATCATAGGATGAAATAACTTTAGTGTTGTTTTGTATTGTGACGTCGTCTTGCTGAATGTTTTGCTCGTCTTTTTGTATAGTATGAAACTCTTTTTGTGCCTCTGTCTTTTGATGTATTAAATCAATTTGTTTTTGATCATTGTCCAGTATTTTTTGTCTCAAGTCACGCTCTTCTTGCAGAACTTTTAAATTTTCTTCATAATTATACTTTGCATCTGTGTTGTATCTTGTTAATGTACTTTGAGCGACTCCCTGTTTTTCTGCTTCTTGATATGCATGCATCCAAGCAACTTCTGCCATTTGTTTTGCATATTCGCCGGATGCATATTTATAATTATCTCTTCGTTGAGAAATAAGATAATTTGTAGCAGAACGCAGTTTGTCTGTCGCATCTCTTTTTCCAGAAGATTTAAATTTGCTTTTATCTAAAGACCTATCTAAATATTGTAACCAAGCTTCTTGATTTTTCTTACTTTTGTTTAAGTCATCTAATTTTTTTTGTTCTTCTGCAGTTCTTTTAATAGCATCTGCAGCCTGATCTGCTGCTTTCTCTTGTTCCAACAAAGCGGCAGCTTGTTGTTCCGTAGCCACAGTTGCATTTTTTGCAGCATCGCTTTGCTTGTTAATAGAAGTCGTTACATCATTAATGTTCTTGTTTTGTTTTATTGCGCTACCTGCTTCTTTTTGTTCAGAGGTTAATTTTTGTTGTGCCTCAGTTGCCTCTTTAGTTGCTTTTGTGGTTTTTTGAATAGCCTCCTGCTTCTTCTTTTCCGCCTTTACAACTGGCGCTGGGTCTGCAGCCACCTTAGGCTTTTCTGTTTGTGGTTTACGAGCAGTAGTAACTCTCTTTTTATAATTTTTACCTGCCTCTGCCCATGAGACAGTTTCTAATTTATTCTCTGCTCTATCAAGCTCTTCTATAATTTTATCAAGGCCAGAAACCTTACCAATATTTTTAAATGTTACAGAAATGCCATCAAGCTTATCTCTAACAGCATCAGCATAACGTTCGCTTTTTAATAGCTCTTTAGAAAGACTTAAAACCCT
>JAZNBJ010000059.1:0-3642 GCA_045586965.1 Candidatus Gastranaerophilaceae bacterium
TTTATACAGTCCTAGTTTTTGTAAAACTTATAGGTACTTTCTTTGCCATCAAAGAAAGTACCGCAAAGAAACTGCCGAGCTATAGCTTCATTCGCTAATTATTTGTAAAGTTCGACCTAAGCGCCTGAACTCGGTGCTACGCACCTCAAACAGCAGTCGCTTTGTAGTTGTCTCACAAACAATAATTGCTCATTACGCAAGGCTCGGAAAAACATTAGCCCCCACCCTAACCCTCCCCCTATAAAGGGAGGGACTTATTTAAGCCGAGCACTGTTTGACCGAAGGGAGTTTGCGAGGCAAATGTAGGTTGGGCTTTCAGCCCAACGATAAAAAACACGGCTGAGCAAAGCGAAGACGTAGAAAACAATGGCGTGTTTTTTCTTTTCTTTTGTACTTTCTTTTGGGGTAAATATTTTAATTTGGAATATCAACCTTAAACTTGAAAGTTTTTTAAAAATTTACTTCGCAAATAAAAAAGAAAAGAAAGTTCAAATAAGATTGACATTCGAATTAAATTGTATAAAATATAATATTTTATTCAATTTAATTCGATTACAAAGAAGTAGGTTGAGGGTTCTACCCCAACACTTGTTTTTTGTTGGGCTGAAAGCCCAACCTACTTAGTAAAGCCGACCTACTTTTTTAACAAAAAAGGTGATTTTTAAATCACCTTTTTAATATATTTTATGCTTTTACCAACTCTTTAACTTCTTTACGTTTAACCTTACGTGTTGTAGTTTTTGGTAAAGGTTCTTTATGAACTGTAATGTTTATCGGACGTTTGTATTGAGTCAATTGTAGAGAAAGTTTTTTAACTTCTTCTCTTACAGTGCTTTCAACAGTTGCCCAGTCGTTTTTAGCGATAAAGTCTTCTCTAGGAACAACAACTGCTGCAACTTCTTCAGTACCGTCTTTTGCACCAAAACTTTTTGTTACACCAAGAACACAGACTTCTGCAAAGTATGGGCTTTTTTCTAATACAGCTTCCACTTCTTCAGGGAATACTTTTTTACCACCGTTAAGAACAATCATATTCTTAATACGTCCAGTGATATAAATATGTCCATCTTTGGTAATTTTAGCGATATCACCTGTGTGTAACCAGCCGTCTTCATCAATAACTTCAGCTGTCATTTCAGGTTGGTTGTGATAGCCTTTCATAATTGAATCGCCACGAAGTTGCAATTCACCAGTTTCTTTGTCAATTCTTGCTTCAAAACCAGGTAGAGGACGACCAACAGATGCGATATCATTACGCTTGTCGTAGTTTACTGATACAACAGGGCTTGTTTCAGAAAGTCCATAGCCTTGGTAAACTTTAATACCAATAGTTTCAAAGAATCTACCAACTTCAACGTCTAATGGAGCTCCGCCTGAGATACATCCCATAAAATGTCCACCAAATTTATCATGGATTTTTTTGAACATCAATTTTTTTATTCCGTAGAATGGAATAAATTTAGCTAAATTAAACATTATATTGAACACAACTTGAACAATCTTAGGAGCATTATTCAATTCTGTTTCGATACCAACTTTCAAAAGTTTTAAGAAAGCAGGTACAACAATCATGAATTCAACTCTTTTTTCTCTCATAATGCCTAAAATATCTTTTGGTTTTAAGCTCTTAGCGTAGAAAATTGAGAAACCTAAGCTCAAGAAAATTGAGAAACCAACTGTCATTTCAAACAAGTGGTTCATAGGTAAAATTGAAAGAACGCTAATTGCTTTTTTACCTTTAATAACTTCTTTACCCAAAATTGCATCTAGAGCTTTTTCAACACCAAAAAGTTGAGCAAACATGTTTTTGAAAGAGATTTGAACACCTTTTGGTGCGCCTGTAGTGCCTGATGTGTAAATAATCAAAGCTGTTGATTTAGAGCTTCTGTGTCTCCATTTGCAATTATATTTTTCAGGTAGCATATGAATGCTTGTGAAATCATCAGTACAGCTTGGTTCGTTCATTAATAAAATTGTCTTAATTGAAGGAACCATTTGTTGTAATTTTTTAGCTTTATCAGCCAAAGATTTTGATACCATCATAATTGTAGGCTGACAGTCTGAAAGAATTGATTGTAATTCATATTCTGTAAGTTTAATATCCAAAGGAACAGTTACCAAACCTGCAAGAACAGAACCAAAAACGCAAGCGCCATATTCTGGCATTGATTCTGATAAAATAGCAAGTTTTTCGCCTTTTGGAACTTGTAAATCGTTTATCAAATAATGACCAAGTTTTCTTGATAACATACCAAGACCGCTATAAGTAAATTCATTCCAACCAAGTTGAGTTTTGATACCTAGCGCTACTCTCTCAGCAAAATCGCTAGTTTTATCTTCCAAAAATTGAAGTGCGTTGTTTTTTCTTAATTCCATATTCTACTCCGAAATATAATAACCCCACTAACTCTTATAGTGTACGTCCTACAAGGCTTTTTGTCAAATTAAATTAGTAAATTTTTACATTTCACCTTTTATACTATTCACATAAAAAATAAAATCAATTAAAATAGTTTTATGGAAAATATTTTAGAAATAAAAAATCTTGATTTGTTTTTTAGAAACGAAGAAAAAGAAAATCAAGCTTTATATAACATAAACCTCGCTTTTGAAAAAGGCAAAATTCATTCTTTAGTGGGTGAATCAGGTTGCGGAAAAACAATGACTGCAATGTCTGTGATGAGGCTTTTACCCAAAACTGCTTTTATCAAAAATGGTGAAATTCTATTTAATGGAGAGAATCTCCTTAAATATAAAAACTCTCAAATGCGGGATTTAAGAGGGAATAAAATTGCGCTTATCCCACAAGATCCGATGACTTCCCTAAATCCGCTTTATACTGTGGGAAATCAACTTGTCGAATCAATCCAAGCACATTCAAAAGTAAATGAACGTCAGGCTTTGAGAAAAGCTAGAGAAGTTTTGGATTTGGTGCAAATTCCTGATGCTGATAAAAAGATGAAATTTTATCCTCATGAGTTTTCAGGTGGAATGAAGCAAAGGATAATTATTGCAATGGCACTAGCTTGTAATGCGGAACTTATTATTGCTGATGAGCCAACAACAGCTTTGGATGTAACTATCCAAAAACAAATTATGGATTTGATTTTGGATATCAAAAACGAATTTAATACAACAATTTTGCTAATTTCTCACGATTTAGCTTTGATTAGCAACTATGCAGATACAGTAACAGTAATGTATTCAGGCCATGTTGTCGAAAAAGCTGAGGCAAAAGAGTTTTTTGCAAATCCAAAACATCCATATTCAATAGCGCTTTTGAACTCTTTACCAAGTGCTAATCCAAGTCTAAAACTTAAAACAATTACAGGCGCACCGCCGAGCATAGAAGAACAAATCAGCGGTTGCAAATTCCATCCAAGATGTGAGTATTTTGAAGCTGGATTGTGCGATATTACATCACCAACTTTGCAAGAAAAAGCTTTTAACCACTGCGTAGCTTGTTTAAAAAGTCGTTAAGACTCTTTATGCCAAGGCTTAAAAGAATTGATTGAATCAGTTAAATTTTCAAAATTTCCATCAAAATTAATACACCTGTCATCAATATAAAGCCAAGCTAAATCTTTTATGTTTGTAATATCTTCAAAATAATTATCAATATTATTTTCAATCAACCATTTT
>JAZNBJ010000060.1:0-67846 GCA_045586965.1 Candidatus Gastranaerophilaceae bacterium
TAATTTTTTAATAATTTTTTAAATTTATAGTAATAACACCAAAGGGTGTATTCACTATGAAAAAACTTTTTATTATCTGTATAACTATTTTTCTTCTAGAATTATTCATACCTATTGAAATTATTGCAGCTACAAAAACGCAAGTGGCTGAGATTTCTAAAATTGAAAATGAACTTTATGGATTTGATTATATTAAAGATGATTTTGAAACTCGTTTAAAAAGACTTGAAGAAACAATTTATGGTAAAGCTTCTTCAGGAGATATAAATTCACGTCTTAAAAAAATTGCTTCAGATATAATGTCTGAGCAAATTGGACTTGAAATTGAGCCAACTGAAGATACATATAAAGAAGCTGAAGAAATTGCTGACAGTTCTGTTAATTATCCTGTAATGGATGAAATTGAAATGAAAGTATTCAATAAAACATATAAAAACAGAGATTTTCATACACGTATTGTAACTATAGAGAGAGAGTTATTTGGTAAAATATATGATGTAGAAGATTATTCTACTCGTATGGATAGAATTAAAGCAAAAGTATTGCCTGAAAGACTAGCTAGAGAAAAAGTTTTTGGTTATGACAATTCTGAAGAGTTGTTAAGTTCAAATGATTTGAGTGGTTTAAATAATAACCGTTTCAGTGGTAAAATGCCTTATGGACAAGAAAATTATACACGTCCATATGCAAATTATGGTGATTATACTGGTTCAGCAGCAGATATACCTGATAATCTCAATGACGAATTAGCACAATTAGAATTTGATACATTTGGCACAGAATTCTCTAATGAAGATACGCAAACTAGGATAAAAAGACTTAACAGTGTTAATAAAGCTCAAAAATCATCACATTTATATGATTCACAAAAGTTCAACCAAAGAATGTCTACTTTTATGGAAATAGGTGCAATGTTATTAATGATATTAGCAATGGTTCTTTAACGAGATGTGTTCCCTTTAATAATATCAGAAACCCAAGGTAGATAACTATAATAACCCATTCCAGCCATTATGGCTAAGTATAAAATCACTGTTGTAGTAAAAATTTGAATAATCGATAATTCAAGTAAAAATGGTATTGGCGCATTTAAATAATATGGAATTGAATTAATAACAGGTACTCGATACAAAATTGCGTATACTAAATTGCCAAATGTTGAAACTAAAAAGAAAAGTATTGAAATAAATATTGATTGCATTATATGATATAAGGCAAATTGAGTAACTCTTTTTTTACAAAGAGCTGTTACAATTAGCCATACAAAACCCACACCGCCAGCTGTAAGATATGTTGCAGCTGATAATAGTCTTTCAATTGGATAAGGCTTTTTAGAAGTTGGCAATCAAATCTTCCTTTCTATATTCCTTAATATAATCTTCTAAAACTTGTATGAAAATAAGCTTATATTCATCATTTTCTGGACGAAGATTAACAGCAGCTCTATATGAGTAGATGGAGCGCTCAATTTCTTTATGCATGTAATATACGTTTGCTAACAAAATGTATATACTTGGATCTAACTTATTAATTTTTAAAGCCTCTTTGTATTGTTTTTCAGCCTCTAAATATAACTTTAAGTTAGAATATAAGTTACCTTGCAATATATATGCATTAATTTCTTCAGGATTTAGTTCTACAGCTTTGCTATATAATTGGAAAGCTTCTTTATAATCTTTAAATTCTGACTTTGCAATTGCATAGCAGATATATGCTTTATAATTATCTCCATCAAGTTTTAATGCTTTCTCGAAATAATCATAACAATTCTCTTTATCTTTGATAACAGAATAAGTATTTGCAATACATAATGCAACAGTCTTATTTGTTGGTGCTAAATCAAAAACTTTATGATAATATTCCAAAGCTTTATCATAGTCAAATAATTTATAACAAACATTACCTAAATCAACTAGAGCTGTTATGTTTTGTGGATCAATTGAGAGAGATTTTTCATAATAAGCTCTAGATTCAACATAATCTTCAAAATCATGATATAAAAGTGCTATTGCATTATAAATTTCAGGATCATTAGAATTGAAATCTAAGGCTCTAGAATAATAATGTAATGATTTTGAGAAATTTTTCATCTCAGCATAAGTGTTAGCTAAATTGTAGTATACTAAGTGGTTACTAGGATTTACTAAGACTGCTTCATTAAAACATTTAATAGCTTTTTTGTATTCTTTTGCATAGAACCAAATACTACCCAAATTTAAAAGTGTTTGTAAATCTTTTGGATCAATTTCTAACAAACTCTCATATACAGATATAACTTTTTCGTATTGATTATCCATTGCATAGTATTTTGCAAGTTCATGATAATGGTCTGTATTTTTAGGATCCATTGCCATTTTTAATACTGTTTTTTGAATAGCTTGTTCTAATTCTTTTTTATCCATTTTTCACTCTCTCTTTATATTATTTGTTACATTATATTATTTATAATCAGAATACTCTTCGGATTCTTTTAGCCAAGTTTCACGGGGAACACTAAAAGCATGACTCCAAAACTTTTCAATAGCGTATGCTTCTCTATCTTCTTGGTGAAGAATGTGTACAACAACATCGCCATAATCTATCAAATTCCAACGGTTTTTAACATCATTCTCTTTACCTAATGGCAATCTTGTAAAAGTTTGTTTAACTTTATCAGCCAAATTTTCAGTTAAAGCTTTAACTTGTGTATTAGAAGGTGCTGAACATATAACAAAGTAATCAGCAAATGAAGAAACATTGCTAATATTTAGAATTGAAATATCTTTAGCAATTTTTTCATCTAAATATCTTGCTAAAATGCATGCAAATTTATGTGATGTTAATTCTTCTTTCATTTTTCCTCTAATTAAATCATATCAATTCTTTTTTGATGTCTGCCACCTTCAAACTCAGTATTTAGCCAAACATCCACAATATCTAAAGCTAAGCCTACACCAGTTATTCTTTCTCCTAAACATAGTATATTAGAATTATTATGCATTCTTGTCATTCTAGCAGTAAAAGTATCTGTACAATGTGACGCTCTAATTCCATTGAAACGATTTGCAACAATCGAAACACCAATACCAGTTCCACAAATTAAAATACCCCTTGTATTTTTATCTAAAACTTCTTGTGCAACAGCTTTTGCTATAATCGGATAATCGCAAGATTCTTGAGTATAACAACCTAAATCGGAAACTTGATATCCAAGTTTCTTCAAATGCTCAGCTATTTCGTTTTTTAATTTGAATCCGCCATGATCAGAGCCGATTACTATATTTGTACTCAAAGCATTTCCCTTCTACTGAAATGATTGTAACATATTATGAGGCGTCTCGCAAGCAAGACACCTCATACTAATAGTCTATTTTAAAGCAACAGTCATGTCTGCTTCAATACAAACTTTACCATCAACTGTACCTACACCGTGACATTTACAGATAGGGCCTTTTGCTTTAATAAGCTCTACATGCATTTCAAATTTATCACCAGGTCTAACAATGTTTTTAAATCTAACATTATCTACACCTGCGTATAAAGTTAATTTACCTTTGTATTCTGGCATACACATAACAATTGGAGCTGAACATTGAGCCAATGCCTCAAGTTGTAGTACACCAGGCATAATAGGATTACCAGGGAAGTGACCTTGGAAAAATTGCTCATTCATTGTCATATTTTTATAGCCTTTAGCATATTTACTAGGAATACATTCTGTAATTCTGTCTACTAATAAAAATGGATATCTGTGAGGTATCATTTCCATAATTTGCATCACATCAAAGCTTAAAATTTCTTCTGTCATATTTTCTCTCCTTAACTATTTATACTTTTACTAATTTTGTTTTTAATTGTTGTGCAACTTTACAGTGGACAGCATGTCCAGCTTCTTTTACAAGAATTTGAGCTCTTAAATTTAGAGGAGAGACTCCCGTTAAATATAAATCACCCAATAAATCTAAGACTTTATGCTTAATTGGTTCGTTTTGGCTTCTTAATTCAGTTGTAAAGCCAAAATCTTTTAAACCAACAGTATTATCAATTGTCACTCCTTTTGCAAAGCCTAACATTTGATATTTTTTTAAGTCCTTATAAAAACCAAAAGTTCGAGCCTCAACAATTTCTTGAATATTTTTTAAATCTAGACTAACCCAACGCTTAGTTAAATCAGGATGGTCATAATTTACAGAATAAGTTATATTGAGCTCTTTGTCTGGTAATATGACTAAACTTGTTTTGCCATTTAAATAATAAACAGGTTCAGAGACTGTATATAAATCATTATTTATCCCCTCAATTCCTGCATTTTTAAATAGTTCAACCCAAACTTTAGCACTACCGTCAAAAATGGGCAACTCTGTTTCTGATAAATAAACGTCTAATGAATCGATTTTGCAAATTGCACAAGCAGCCATAAAATGCTCACAAAGCATTGCTTTGTATTTATAATCACCCAAAAGAGTTCTGTGTTCTTTACTACATAAAGTCACACAATGATCCGTAGAATATAAATTATCAATACAAGCTTCGAAGCCTACTTCTGAGCCTTTTGAAAAAAATCTAATTTTACCACTTTGAGAAGGCTTAATAAGCACTTCACAAAGCTTATTTTTCATTAATGAGTTACCAGAGGTTATTATTTCAGACTTAATTGTTACCATTTATTGCTTCTAAACCTCTACTGTATCATGCTCTTCTAGGAATGTCTTTAAAAGTGGCTCGTATTTTTTGAATTTAGCAACCAATTCTGATGCATCTTTCATAAGTTTGAGTTGCTTAATAAATTCTTTTCTTGGAACTGCAGGCGAGCCAATAACAATTGATTTTTCAGGGAAGCTCTTAGAAACACCTGCTTGTGCTGCTAAAATACAATCATTACCAATATTAATGTGGTCTGCAATACCAACTTGACCTGCAATAACAACTCTATCACCGATTACAGAACTACCTGCTATGCCAACTTGAGATACAATCATACAACCTTTACCAATTCTACAGTTATGACCAATCATAACAAGGTTATCAATTTTTGTATTATCACCTATAATTGTATTTTCAATAGTACCTCTATCAATTGTAGTATTAGCACCAATTTCAACATTTTTACCAATAATAACTGAACCTATTGAAGGTATTTTGAAAATAACTTGGTTTGCATTTCCTTCTTTAATTTCACCATCTTGGCGTGCTTGCTCAATATTATTAGGATTTTCTGTTACAAAACTAAATCCATCAGCACCTAATGAAACTCCATGATGTAAGATACAATCATCACCAACTTGAACTCTATCGCCAATGTTTACACCAGGGTGGAAGAAACAGTTTTTACCAATAATTGCATTATTACCAACATAACCATTCGCTAAGATTTTTGTATCATCGCCAACAACAGCATTTTCTGCAATAACTACATTTGGTCCTAGTGAAACGTTTTCACCAAGTTTTGCTGTTGGATGAACTGTTGCAGTTGGATGTACTCCGGAATTAACGTGTGGAGCTTCATAAAACATTGTTATTAGTTGCATCATTGCCAGACGAGGTCTTTCGACTTCAATAGTTGTAAAACCATCAATATTAACACCTAGTGGAACTAAAGCAGCTTTGGCTTTTGTTGATGATAAATTAGCAATTTCGTCTTCACCAAGAGCTAATGCTAATGTATTTTCATCTGCTAAAAGTGGAGGCGCAATATTTGTAATAGCAACGTCTTTTGCTTTTGTAAGCATACCACCAGTTACTTGAGCAATTTGTTCTAATGTAAATGTTTTCATAATAAACTCCTCTATATATTATTTACTTATTTTTTTTATTACATTTGTTGTAGATTTTCCTTCTACAAATTCAATAAATTCAACTTTTATATTATTTCTAAGAACTATATCCCTTTCTGGTAATGTCTCTAAGGTATAATCAGCACCCTTTGTATAGACATCTGGTTTAATCTTCTCCAATAATTCTGCAGGAGAGTTCTCATCAAATAATACCACATAATCAACACATCGCAAAGAACTTAATATTTCCGCTCTATCTGCTTCACAATTAATTGGACGTGAATCACCTTTGATTGCTTTTACTGATTTATCAGAATTGAGCATAACAATAAGTTTATCTGCGTAATCTTTTGTTCTTTGCAAATATCTGACGTGACCAACATGCAAAATATCAAAACATCCGTTTGTTACAACAAAAGTCTTGCCTTCTTCTTGTCCCTTTTTTGTAATTTTAATAATTTCATCTTGAGTGACTAGCATAAATAATTATTTACCCCTTCCCCAAACTCCCATTTCTATAACTTTTTTACAAATTCTAACTGTATTTAAGGCTGCACCAATTCTAATATTATCAGCAACACACCAGAAAGAGATACCATTATTAAATGCTAAATTCTTTCTGATTCTACCAACAAACACCGGATTTACACCATTTGCATCTCTTGTTGTAGGATATTCAAAGTTATCAATATCATCAATAACTTCTATTCCATAAGCTTTTCTTAAAACTTCTCTGACTTCATTTACATTTATTTCTACCCCAAATTCAACATCAACAGCTTCGGAATGTCCATTAAAAACCGGAACACGAGCTGCCGTACAAGAAATTGGAATATTTTCATCTAAATGCAATATTTTCTTTGTTTCTTTAACAACCTTCATTTCTTCTTTTGTATATCCATTTTCACAGAATACATCAATTTGTGGAATTACATTAAATGAAATTGGTTTTTTAAAACATTTGTTTTCAAATGCTTCGTTGTTCAAATAAGCTTTTGTATTGGCTTCAAGCTCTTTTATAGCAGCTAGTCCAGCACCTGATACAGCTTGATAAGTTGATACTATTAATCTTTTTATTCCAAATTTTTTATTTAATGGTTCTAAAGCAAGCATTAGTTGAGAGGTTGAACAATTAGGATTTGATATAATACCTTGATGTTTTCTTAAATCCTCGTCATTTACTCCTGCTATAACTAAAGGCACATTTTCTTCCATTCTAAAAGCAGAAGAATTATCAATAATCAAACCTCCTCTTTTGATAATTTCAGGAGCAAACTTTTTGCTAGTTTCACCTCCAGCAGATGCCATAACTATATCAACATCATTAAACGAGTATGGCGTAGCTTCTTCTACAGTGTACTCTTGTCCTTTAAAAGTTATTTTAGAACCAGCGCTTCTAGCGCTTGAAAGAAATTTTATAGAGTTATATTCCACATTCAATTCTTCAGTTATTTTTGTTATTTCTCTGCCTACAACACCTGTTGCACCTAAAATTGCTATATTTGGTTTATTCATTTTTCTCCTAACTCCCTCTCTGAATGGGTATGTCTTGGGTTGTGCGCCCACCACTTAATTCATAATATTTTCTAATCCATATATAAATTTATTATTATTTGAGACATATCTAACCGCTAAAAGGACTCCGCCCATATAACACTCTCTATTCATTGAATCGTGCCTAAGTGTCATAATTTGGCCATTTGAGCCAAATAATACTTCTTGAGATGCAATATATCCAGGCATACGAACAGAATGTATATGAATGTTATTATAAGCTACTCCACCTCTTGAACCTTCAATAGTCTCTTTTTCAGGACAATTTCCCTTTGTAAAATCTTCATTAGCTTCTGCCATCATAAGTGCTGTTTTTACTGCAGTACCCGATGGGGCATCTTTTTTTTGATTGTGATGTAATTCTATAATCTCAGCATTATCAAAGTATTTTGATGCTATTTGAGCAAATTTCATCAATAAAACGGCTCCAGTTGAAAAATTAGGAGCTATTAGACATGCTACCGATTTTTCTGTACTTAGTTTTTTCAATTCATCAATCTGTGAATCTGATAACCCTGTTGTACCAATTACAATTTTTATTCCATTATTCAGACAATATAAAGCGTTCTCAAAAATAGAAGCTGGTTGTGTAAAATCAATTAATACATCAAATTTTACGGCGTCTTTGGCTTCTTTTATTGTTGCAAATTGACCATTATATAAATCTATTTCCGCTACAAGTTGCATATCATTAGCATTTTTAACTGCTTTTACAACCTCTTGTCCCATTTTTCCATTTGAACCACATACCGCAATATTTATCAAAGTAATGCTCCTTTACCCCTCTTAACATTTACTACTAAATTATAGCAAAAACAAAATCTAATAAATACAATGTTTACAGTCATATTTTGTAAAGTTTTATGTACTTATGTAACAATTAGTATATAAATGTGTTATAACTTTTCAATAATGTGGAATATATATAACATAATCTCTTTTCTTTATTTTCTCCTCCACTCCTTTATCTAACGAGAGTTAATGCCGCAACGATGCGGCTTTTTTCTTACTTATAAAATTGTAAACTTTTGTAACAATAATCATAAATTATTAAAGTTTTACACCAATTATGCCGTTATACATGCAAAAGGGATAACAAAAGGAGTACCTTTCAATACAATTTACAAGAAATAAGGGTAAAAATGGCTATTAGATTTGACTCAGAGACAAGTTGCAGAGCTGCATACATAGACTATTATACTAACAAGAACACAAATGTTACAAAAGAAGATATGTGCAGAATTGTTCAGCGTTATGATGACAAAACACGTCAATCTTGGCAAAGAACATATTTAGCAACTAGTCAAGATGAAAACCCTTATGAATTTAATGATGAAGAATTCGAAAATATTCGTCTTGAAAGCTACAACGAAACTGAAGCTAAGTATGGAGAAGACACTAATGTTAATGCAGAAAAAGCTAGAACACTTGGTGATGGGGCTACAACAGGTATTGCTGCTGGTGGAGCAGTAGCTGGTTTAGCAATTAGTGCAGGCGTGGGTGGCATGGGTGGTAATGGTTTTCTAGGAAAATTATTAGGTAAATTAGGAGGTTTATTCAAACAAGGCACTATAGAAAAAGGCAGTTGGATGCTAAAATCTGGCTCAGACGCCAAGTCTTTTAATAAAGGTGGATTTGTAGGCTACATAATCTCAGGTCTATCCTGCGCTTTCGCATTTGCCGTTGGCTTAAATGCAAAAACTAATAATGCAAACGAAGAAGAAATTAAAGCTGTAAATGATTTATATGGAGAAATGGAACAACAACAAGAAACCATTACAGAACAAAATAATGAACTTGCTAAAACTCAGAAAGAAATTGAAAACGCTTCTGATAAAGCAATTAAAGAAAATAATAAAGCAAATAAAGATATACAAACTAGAGCGACACAACATCAAACATATTCAAATACATATAATGTTTTACAAGCTAAAATAGATAGAGGCCAAACTCTTTCTGCAAGCGAAACTAGTTTATACAATGGTATATTTAGCATAATGGATAATTCGAACAATACTATTGAGGCTCGAATTGCAAAAGCTGATGATAATTTAGAAACTAATATGAACACCATTAGCAATTTTGAAACTAAATTTGATGCAGTGGCTACAAATATTGCAAATGTACAAGGTGTTACAGATTATGCAGCTGAAATCGACGAAGCAACACAAAAATCTTGTACAAGTCAAGCTAAAATACAAAAAATTAATTCAATAGCAGGTTATGCCGCGGCTGCTGGTATGGGAATAGCTACTGCAACATTCGCTGCTGAATTAGGATTTGTAAACCCAATCGCTTGGGTAGTTATAGCCGGTGGTCTTGCTTTAGCAGCTATGGCAATTCTGGGTGGTGTTTGGTCTGGCAAGTCATCACAAAAACAGACTGAATGGGCACAACAAGCAAGTAATGAAGTTAATTTAAGAGTTCAAACTCAAGATGCCAATGCTACCCTACAAGACAACTTTGATGGTAGCGTAGATATTTACAATCAATCTAAAGCTGGTATTGATGGCGCAAGCGTTAATAAGCCAAACAATTTACAACAAGTCACCAGAAAGAATACCTTTATTAATGGACAAAATAACGGTAATAACGGCGATGACGATAATGGTAATAGACGACCAAGATATTTAACCTAATTAAACAGTTAAAACTTGATTTTCAGATTGTTCAATAACGGTTCTTACATAATTGTAATAGCCGTTATTTTTTCCATATTTTTCAATCTTTCTTAATAATTCATCACGGCTAATAAAACCTTGATTATATGCAATTTCTTCTAAACAAGCGATTTTAACACCTTTATTTAGTTCCATTGTCTGTACAAAAACACTAGCTTGCAACATTGAATCATGCGTACCAGTATCAAGCCAAGCAAAACCACGCCCTAAGATTTCAACATTTAAATCACCTTTTTCAAGATAAATTCTATTTAAATCTGTAATTTCTAATTCTCCCCTCTGTGAAGGTTTTAGCATTTTAGCGTATTCGCAGACTTTATTATCATAGAAATATAAACCAGTTACTGCGTAATTTGATTTAGGATTAGCTGGCTTTTCCTCTAAAGACAGCGCTTTACCGTTTTTATCAAATTCAACAACGCCAAACCTTTCGGGGTCTTTAACAGTATAGCCAAAAACAGTAGCACCAGATTTCTTTTTAAGTGCATTTTTCATTAATGTAGAAAATCCATGTCCATGGAAAATATTATCACCTAAAACAAGTGCAACATCATCACCATCAATGAAATCTTCACCAATTAAAAATGCATCCGCAATACCTCGTTGAACATACTGAATTTTATAAGATATATTTAAACCATATTGAGAGCCGTCACCTAAAAGCTTAATAAAATTATCATAATCAATTTCATTCGTAATAATTAAAATATCTTTAATTCCAGCCAACATTAATGTTGAAAGAGGATAATAAATCATTGGTTTATCATATATTGGCAATAAAATTTTTGATATAGGCTGTGATGCTGGAAACAAACGAGTTCCTGCTCCTCCTGCTAATACTATACCTTTCATATATTACCTCCTTACTAATTAATAAACTTTTCTATTACATTTTGCATACAAGCTTGATTCAACAAACAATCTGGATTTACAGATTTAGCAGTTCTTTTTGAATTATCAATTATGACAACATATGGAACATAAACTGCATAAAAACCACGCATCAAATCTCTTCCATATTTACTATTTGCATCAATCTTTAAAAATTTACAATTATTTCCATATTTTTTTGAAACATTATTGTAAATAGGATCAAATTTAACACAATAACCACATTCTTTTGTGTATAAATAAAGAACTACCTTCTCATTACTAGTTAAAATATTATCAGAACTAGCAGAATATACTGGCAAAATAGTTAATATAGATAATATACACAAAAATTTTTTAAGCATAGAAAAATAATAGCACTTACAAAATAAATAAGTCAAATTTTAGTTAACAATAATTATACTGAAGATTACCCTTTTTATCTCTTGACTTTTATATTTGCATCATTAAATATCCAGTATGAGCAAAGATTATTATAAAATCCTCGGCGTAGCGGAGTTTGAAACAGCCGAAAACATAAAAATTGCTTATCGTAAGCTTGCACGTAGATGTCATCCAGACATTGCTGGTGAAAGTGCAGAAGCTTTATTACGTTTTAAAGAAATAAATGAAGCTTATGAAATTCTTTCTAATAAAATTAAGAAAGAAGAATATGATAGAGCCCGTAGATTTTATAATTATGCTAAAGATAATTCAAAAAAAACATCTGATGTAAATAAAAAAGTATCTGAACCTGATAATGATTTAAATAAGAAAAGTTTTAACTTTAATTGGGAAAAGTTTTTCTCTAGTAAAATTAAAGAATCATTTTCTACAAAAAATGAAAAAAAAGATTACACTCTAAATGGAAAAGATGTCTATACTGATATTGAAATTTCTATATTTGAAGCTATGAGCGGTGTTGTAAAAACAATCAGTATGCTTCAAACTCAAATTTGTCCAAAATGCAATGGACGTAAGTTTGCAAATACAAGCTTATGCCCTCATTGTAAAGGTAAAGGAGAAATTTCTGAGTACAAAAAGCTTAATGTAAAAATACCATCTGGAATTGCAAATAATTCAAAAATCCGTTTATCAGGCGAAGGCGAACAAGGAAAAAATGGCGGTAAAAATGGTGATTTATACATCACAATTAAAATTAAAGAACCTAAGACATACAAAACAGAAGGTTTAAACATCTACAAAACAATTCCTATAACTCCATATGAAGCTGTATTAGGTGCTAATATTAGTATTAGTACAATTAACGGTAAATTTACTATTAAGTTACCAGCACGAGCACAAAATGGACAAAAAATCAGATTAAATAATTGTGGTTTAGTGCAAAATAATAAAATTGGTGATATGATAATTACATTGGAAATTCAAATTCCTAAAAATCTTTCAGAAGAAGAATTAAGCTTATATAAAAAGCTTGAAGAGATTTCTTCTCACAACATCAGAGAGATATAAAGTTATCTAAAAGTGAGGACATATGACCAATAAAGCATCAATAAAAGAAATCTTTGCATCAATACAAGGAGAAGGACCTTTTGTTGGATACAAACAACTATTTATAAGATTTTCAGGTTGCAATTTGCACTGCAATTACTGCGATACAGAGCACACTGGTGAAGATTGTAAATTATATAATTTAGAAGAAATTATTAGTATTATCAATAAAAATTCTGATTGCAATTCTATTGCACTCACTGGCGGTGAACCTCTTTTGCAGACAGGTTTTTTAAAAGAATTTTTGCCACAATCACCACTACCGGTATACTTAGAGACCAATGCGACTCTTGCTGGTGAATTAGGTGAGATTATTGACTACATTGATTATGTTTCAGCTGATATCAAATTACCAAGTTGTACGGGAGGTCTAGATATCTGGAATGAACACGATAGATTTTTTGAGGTTGCAAGCCCCAAAAATCTATTTGCCAAAATTGTTTTTGATGAAAATATCACTGAAGATGAAATTTCGCAATGTTGCAAGTTAGGTGCTAAACACAATATCGAACTTATTTTACAACCTAAAATGAACGGTAATGAACTTCCAATAACAAATGATTTTATAGAAAAAATATTGTATAAATTTTTATCAAAATACAAAAAAACACGAGTTATACCACAAGTTCATAAATTTTTAAATGTTAGATAAAATAATAAAAGCCAAGTTTAAAACTTGGCTTTTATTATTAAATTTAATATATACAAAAAAAAGAGGGTAACCCCTCTTCTCTTTGTGCGATACGTGACTCGAACACGTGACCCCCACAATGTCGATGTGATGCGCTACCAACTGCGCTAATCGCCCTTAATATATTCAATTATAAAACAAAAACTTCGTTTTTGTTGGATGTGATGCTACCTCTCCTCGGAAGATACTTAATCTTCTTCGTCGGCAGAGTCAACTGCGCTAATCGCCCTTAATATATTTATATACTAAACCAAAAAAAATTAAATGTATATACATGCAAATTCTAATAATATTTTAAAATTTTAAAAAAAATGCTTGCAAAATTTAGAACAATGTGTATAATGGTGACTATAAGTTATGTGAATGCTAGCTATAGCGCACATAAGAGAGTAATAGTGTATAGGAGATTTATCATGAACAAAGAAGAATTAGTAAAAGAGATTTCAAAAAAGACTAAATTGTCTCAAAAAGTATCTTCAGATGTATTATCAGCTACTTTAGAAATCATCCAAAAAACAGTTGCTAAAGGCAAAAAAGTTACTTTAGTTGGTTTTGGTACTTGGGAAGCTCGTAAAAGAGCAGCTAGAACAGGCAGAAATCCACAAACTGGTAAAGAATTAAAAATTGCTGCTAAAACTGTTCCAGCATTCTCTGCTGGTAAAAACTTCAAAGAACTTGTAAAATAGTTTCTTTGTTATAAGTTTAATGACAGAGCGAAATTCAAATGAATTTCGCTCTGTTTTTGCGTTCCCCTTACGTAGTAGCAATAAAATCAAGAAAAATCTTTATATTTAACAGTTAGAGAATGTGATAGTGGTATTCCGCCAGTTACAGCAGGCTTATTAACTACTTTACCTTCAACATACATAACTGTAGATCCTCCACCATCTAAATTCATTGCATTTACACAACCAAATTCTTTCATCAAGTTTGCGAGCTCAATAAGTGTTAATCCGACTGACGCACCCTCTCTTCCATCTGCAGTTAACATTATTAAATTATTATCTTTAGTATAGCCAATTGCAGTTCGTGGATTTCGGCCACCAATAGAAGATAGCTTCTGAGCTGTCATATCAACAAAAACTTCTTCATTTTTAACAAGATAAGGTCCACCGCTAATAATATGGTTTACATTGTCCCATTTTGGGTCAATTTTTAAATCTATCTTGAAACGTTTTGCTTTTGTCATAGGTTCTAATATTTTTGTTGGCCCAACAATCACAAATCCATCTTCAGGTATTTCTGTAGGATTAGTAGATAAACCAACTAATTTTCCCTTATTTACTACCAATTGTGAACCATAACGAGGAGTTTGCGGAGTAATTTTACCCCAATCTCTCGTATATACAATTGTGTGAGTAGATAACATTCTGGGCTGATTAATGTTGTCAATTTTAAACCCTCCTATATTAGTTTTTATACTTGCATTTAATTTAACCCTTGCTATATCATAGCTATTATCGAAAAATCCCATTGCAACTCTGTCGTATATTGGTCCGGTGTAAACTTTTTTATCAATCATTAAAGTTCCCAAAGGAACACCTGTTTGAGGTTTAAAATAACCGCCATTTATAGCAACAATGGCATTATTTTTCTTTGCAATTGAAGATATTTTAGATTTTGACGGTAATATTGTTGATGCAATTGCTGGTTCAATTTCTAATTCGTCATTAATATCTGTAGAAATCTCTAAAACATTCAATCTAACTGGCCTTCCTTGAAAATAACGAGTAAAATGTATGTGGTAAATTCCTTTTTCTACTTCATATATTTGAGCGCCTGGATATTTTCTTTCAATAGACTTCCTAAATTCTATATCCTCTTTAATTTCATTTTGTATATGAATATTAATATTCGGCGAGACTCCTGTATTATATTCAATATCTTGGCCAAAGGAGAGCATATTTTGAGTTAAAATTAAAGAAAAGACAATACCTATTCCCATAACGCAAATTGCGCTTTTATCAAATCTATGACGAGGTATTAATAGCGTATCCATTGTTCTTTACCTGTTGTTTAAAGTAACCGGATACCTTTTTTATTTAAGAGTGGGGTGGGGAATAACACTCTAGGGTGTAAATGTAAAATTCAATTGATTGATTGACCTCTTTTTATGTACATTACGCTCTACTTTCATTATAACATACACTTAATAAGTTTACAACCCTTTATTTATAATACTTTTTAACTAATTTTATAATGTTATTTTTACACTTAATATATTATTTAATTAATTTTAAGCATAAGTCATCAAAAATACCAACAGGTTTTGTACCTAGATTAGATTGTCTCTTGCAATCCTCAATTATTTTTACATGTTCTAATAGTGAAATATTACTTGGATTTTCTTTTAAAATTGCTAGAACATAACAGTGAATAGCATCTAATACTTTTGCTATTGAATGTTCTTTGCTTAGATCTTGTAATTTTTGTGAGATATCAAATACATCTTTTCTTTCAAAAGTCCAATAATTTTCAAAAAGTCCAGAAATTAGTGAATAATCGAATATAACTTCTTCTTTTGATGGTACAAAAAAGCATTGAGAACGAGAGACTATAGTTGATAATAAATCATCAATATAACGTGTTAAAAAGATAAAAGTTACACCAGGCTGAGGTTCTTCAATAATTTTCAGTAGAGAATTTGCTGTTTCATCTTGAAAATTTGAACGATTTAATCCTGAAATTTCACCATCTTCGTCTCTATCACAGAATATGTACACTCTATGAAATTCAGATGCAGTAACTAAAGACTCTTTAATCATAGCAGACTGCTTAACTGAGATAACAGTTTTTGAGTCATCATCTTCTGGTTTATTATCAAGTCTAGATATTGTCATTACAGCAGGATGCGAATCTTCATTAATCCATTTACAATTTAAGCATTCACAATTATCAGCTTTATCTTTCAAGCAGTTTAAAAATCTTGCAATTTCTTTAGCTAGAATATATTGCGCATTTAAGTCGCTACCATACAATAAAATTGTTTGTGGCAATGGACGAGAAGCGGTAGTTAGAGCTTGTGTAAGATAACTTGTTAAAAAAGGATATTTATCTGATAAGCGCAATTTCCACCTCCGACACAATATCTAATGCTTCTGCAGATTTAATTTTACATTCTACGTTATATAAATTTTGCTTTAGAGCTACTAAATCTGTAATTTTTGTATTTTTCAATTTCTTAATTGTTTCTTTAACTACAAATTCATGCTGCCCAGTAATCTTTGATAATTCAAATGCTGACATAGAAGCTGATTTTGTTTTTATTATAATCCACTTTCTAAGCATAGTTTGAATTGCAGATAATATTTCAAGAGGATGTTTTTTATCTGTTAATTTTTTAAATTCCAATAAAGCCTTGTCTTTCTGATTTTTCATAATCATTTCGGTAATATTAAACAAATCCTGATTTGAAATAGAAATTTCTTCTACCATCTTCGTGCAAATATTTTTCTCAGGATATGCTATTAAAGCTAATTTGTCTAATTCCGCATCAAACTGCCTTAGATTATTACCTATTTGTTCAACTAGCATTTCTGCAGCTGGTTGTTCAATTTTTAACCCTTTTTGTTTCGCTCGTTGGTTAATCCAAGAAACAATCTCTGGTACTTTATAAGTTTTATAAGGCTGAAATTCTTTTACATTGAACTTCGACAAAATTTTATATAACTTTCTTCTACTGTCTAGCTTTTTACCTTCATCTCTTGGTATTTTTACAACAAAAATAACATTATGAGTATCTGTATTATTTTTTAGGGCATCTTCGATATCAACAAGTTCTGTATCTTCAAAATAATTCTTTTTAGAAAAAAAGTAATCTTCTGCGTTAATAATAGTTAACATATCGCCAAACATCATTGGAGTTGTTCTTAACGCATTAATTAATTCAGTATATTCAGGATTATCCAGATTTTGAAAACTCATAGCCAAAAAATCTGGATTTAGTTTTGATTTTAGTTCATCAATAGCCAAATCTATATTGTAATCTTCTTCCCCGTAATAAAAATATACTGCCATAAAACCATTATACATAAAACCTTAAAAAAAAGAAAAACCCTCAAAAAGAGGGCAAAATTTGTTAAGATGTAAGATAAGTTATAAGAGAGTTTATTTTTTAAATCTTTTATACTGCTTCGGTTTGAACATATTTAGCTGATTTAGCCACAACTCCGTAGCAGACCATAGTTAATCTATTATTCAACTGCAACATTGTTTTATAGTGATTAGCTGAAGCATTCATTGATGCGTACATATCATCTGCTGAAACTCTTGATACTAATGAATCAGCATCATGATTGTCGACTTTTTCAGATGCGTATTTTTCTACTAATAACTTGTCAATAAAATCTCTTGCTCCAACTGCCATATTCTTTTTCTCCTATGTTATGTAATACTTATAGAGATTTAAAGAATGAAAATTTTGTTACTCTCTCTTAACAAATTTTATTTTTTCTTTTTATTTATCTCTTATGTATATATAAAGTATTTCACTTTTAAAAAATTGCCTTTTTTTATCTAATTTGTTAAGAAATGTAAAGTTGAATTTTAAAACATTTGAAATTCTTAAAAGTAATTAATATTTAACTCACTTTACAGTGATTTCTTCTTTGATGTTAATGTTAATGGTTTGTAAAGATTTCTTTTAGTCATGTGCAATTCTATATTTAAATGATATATAATATAGGTATATGTATATCGTCAAAAACTTGAAGGACTATGATCTGTCCCACAAGCAAAGAATATTTGCTGGTTATATTAAGGATAATGTGGATTCGTTTGTATGCTATGAAAAAATTACAAACCGTGTTGCTATGCGCAAATATTTCTCACCAGATAATAATTATGAAATTTATACGACAGCAATGGCTGATCCTGCTTTAATTAGCAAAAAAGCTATTGCAGGTTAAATATAATCTTTTTATTGACATGATGCTCTTTTTATTATACTGTTTTATATGTTAATGACAGTTTTTTAGGGACTTGGAGAGAGCATGAGAAAATATATTTTTATAACTATATTTATCGCTTTAGCACTAATTTTGGGTAGAATGTTATTATCTCATATCGATAAGACAAAAGATGCTAACGCAAGAAAAAATATGGCAACCCCTTCTGTAACAATACAAGAAGTTGAGTTACAAAATTTAGTTAGACAATATGATGCACCAGCAAGAGTTACTGCAAAATACAGAGTTGAAGTTTTAGCACGTATAAATGGTTATCTAACCAAGAGTTATTTTAAAGAGGGTGACTATGTTAAGGCTGGACAAGTATTATTTGAAATAGAACCACAAGAATATCAATATGCTGCTGGCAAAGCAAAAGCTAATCTTGATAATGCGCAAGCGCAAGCTGATTATTATAAAAAGCAGCTCTCAAGATATGAAGAACTTGTTAACCAAGACTATATAGCTCGTTCTGACTATGATAATATCTTAGCGCAATCAAACGCATATAACGCACAAGTAGATAGTGCACTAAGCGCATATAAAGATGCACAAAGAAATTTAGGATACACAAAAGTAAAAGCACCAGTTGATGGTAGAGTAGGTATTATCGACGTAACAGTTGGTAACTTTGTGTCAACAATGAGTGGACCTTTAACTACTATTAATAGCTATGAGCCTATGTATGTAACATTTCCTCTTGAAGCAAAAGATTTTAACGAGCTTGTAAAAGTAGATGAATTAGCTGATGTTAATAGAGACGTTGAATTTACATTTAGCAACGGCGAAAAATACGATGTTAAAGGAATACAGGATTTTCATGACAACAAAATTGATGAAACAACTGGTACTATAACCTTAAGAGCAACTTTCCCGAACCCTAACAATAGATTAATTCAAGGTGATTTTGGTAGAGTTACTATTTATTCAAAAAACAAAACAGATTTACCAGTTGTTCCACAAAGTGCAACTCAAGAAAACCAAGAAGGTAGATATGTTTATATTTTAGACGAAAATAATTTACCTAGAATGACTTATATAAGAACTTCTGGTCAAACACCAGACGGAAAATGGATAATTGCGGAAGGGGTAAGACCTGGTGATAAAATTGTCACTTCTGGATTACAAAAAGTAATTCCTGGTAGCCCTGTAAAAATAATCGACCCCAATGCAGAACCTATAAAACCTGAAAAAACTAGTTTTTGGAACAAAATATTAAAAAAATAAGGAAATATAATGGCAGGCAATTTATTTATAAAAAGACCAAAATTTGCAATAGTAATCTCATTAGCAATAATTTTAGCAGGTATTATTTCAATGATTTCATTACCATTGGAACAATATCCTTCAATAACACCACCACAAGTAATTGTAACTGCCAATTATAGTGGTGCAAGTTCTGATGTAATAACTTCAACAATCGCAGCACCAGTTGAATTGCAACTTAATGGTGTTGAAAATATGATATATATGACATCAGAATCAACCAATGGTTCTTATAAATTAACGCTCTACTTTGAAGTTGGTTCAGACCCTGATATGGCACTTGTAAACGTTCAAAACCGCTTACAATTAGTAACACCACGTTTGCCAGAAGAAGTAAGACGATATGGTTTAACTGTAAGAAAATCGACTGGCGGCCCAGGGTGCTTAATGATTTCGCTAAACTCACCAAATGGAACTTATGACTCATTGTTTTTAGCAAACTATGCAACAATGTTTGTTAAAGACGAAATAGCTCGTACAAAAGGTTGCGGTATTGTTAACATCTTTGGAGCTGGCGATTACTCTATGAGAATTTGGCTAAAACCTGATAAAATGGCTAGTCTTGGGGTCTCTACTACTGATATTAGCAATGCAATAACATATCAAAATATACAAACTCCAGCAGGTAACATTGGTGTAGAGCCAATGGATTCACCGCAAGTTATGAAATTTACACTTAGAACCAAAGGACGCTTAAAAAACGTAGAAGAATTTGAAAATATTATTGTTAAATCGAATAAAGATGGTTCTAACATTAAAATAAAAGATGTTGCAAGAGTTGAATTGGGTGCAGAAATGTACTCATCTTCTGCTACAATTGGTGGTAAAGATTGTGCCATGATTTCTATAGCTCAATTACCAGAAGCTAATACAATTGACCTTGTAAACAGAATAGAAGCTAAAATGGAACAGTTAAGCAAGAGCTTTCCAAATGACTTATCATATAGTATTCAATACGATGACACTGAATTCGTAAGAGAATCTATAAAAGAAGTTATAAGCGCTATAATTTTAGCTATTATCTTAGTAAGTGCAGTAACTTATTTATTCCTTGGCACAGCAAGAGCTTCTTTTATTCCATTTTGCGCAATCCCAGTATCGTTAATTGGTGTATTTATATTTATGGCGTTACTTGGGTTCTCAATTAACCTACTTATTTTATTTGGCTTAGTTTTAGCAGTAGGTTTGGTTGTAGACGATGCTATAGTAGTACTAGAAAATACGCAACGACATATTCAATTAGGAAAGACACCAAAAGAAGCAACTGAAATAACAATGGTTGAAGTTTTTGGAGCAGTAGTAGCTACTTCATTAGTATTGATGGCAGTTTTTGTACCGGTATCATTTATGACTGGTATTACAGGACAAATGTTTAGACAGTTTGCAGTCTGCATTGCAACCTCAATAGGTTTATCTACTGTTGTAGCTTTAACTTTATCACCTGCGCTTTGTTCTACAATACTAAAAAATGGCGAGGAACAGACAGATTTTGAGTTTATCAAAAAGTTTGAAAATTGGTTTAATGAAGTCAGAGGTAGTTACCTAAATATAGTAGAGTTTTTTGTAAAATCACCTAAAAAGACAATGTCTGTTTTAATTGGCGTAATTTTATTTATTCTTGTAATGTTTAAAATATGTCCTACAGGATTTTTACCAGATGAAGACAGAGGTGCATTCTTTACACAAGTTCAACTACCAGATGGTGCTACATTATCTAGAACCGGTGAAGTTGCACAAAAAATAACAGACCAGATTGAAAAAATACCTGGCGTTGAAAGTATTATTCAAGTAAATGGCTTTAACGGTGAAAATACTGCTTTTATCATTACAAAACTAAAACCTTGGGGTGAGAGAAAATCTAAAAAGCTTTCAATAAATAATATCATTAAACAAGTCAATGCAATTACAGCAAAAACAACTGAAGCTAATAGTTTCACGTCTCAACCACCAGCTATATCTGGTATGGGCATGTTTGGAGGTCTTGAATATCAATTGCTTGATAAAGGCGACAGAACTCCGGAAGAATTATATAAACAAGGTAGAATATTAGCTGGTGAAGCAATGAAAGACAATGCAATAAACACTATGTATACATCTTTCACTTCTTCATTACCACAAATAGTTGTCAATATTGATGAAAAGAAAGCTTTGTCACAAGGAGTTCCAATTTCAGAAATTTACTCAACGTTAGCAGCGCAGTTTGGTGCTACGTATGTTAATGACTTTAATAAATTTGGTCGTGTTTATCGTGTTTATATGCAAGCAGATGCTCCTTATCGTGCAAATCTAAATGATTTAAACAAAATATATGTCAAAAATAACCAAGGAAAAATGCTTCCAATTACTTCTGTTATGACGACAAAGAATATTGTTGGACCTTATAAATTAACACGCTTCAATATGTATCCATCGATTACCTACAATGGTGTAGTAGCTCCTGGTGTTAGCTCTGGTGAAGCAATGACAGCTTTGGAAAATATTTCAGACAAAAATTTACCTAAAGATATGGGTTATGCTTGGTCAGGAACTTCTTTACAAGAAAAGAACTCTGCTGGACAAATTGGACCTATTTTAACAATGGCATTAACATTTGTTTACTTATTCCTAGTAGCACTATATGAAAGTTGGACACTACCTATTGCAGTATTAATGATTTCACCAATTGCATTATTAGGTGCATTATTCTTCCAATATGTATCAGGCTTAGCTCTCGATATTTATGCTCAAGTTGGTTTAGTAATGCTTATTGGTCTAAGCACAAAACAAGCAATTCTTATTGTTGAATTTGCCAAAGATGCTATGGAAAAAGATGGATTAGGCTACTTTGATGCTGCAATGCAAGCTGCAAAACTTCGTTTCAGAGCGGTTATGATGACTAACATAGCGTTTATCTTAGGATTGTTACCACTTGTATTTGCGCACGGAGCAGGTGCTGGCAGCAGACACTCAATTGGTGTATCTGTGTTTGGTGGAATGATGGCTGTTGCGTTTTTAGGAAGCCTTCTAGTACCTGCATTTTTTGTTGCAATTAATGTTATGAAAGAAAAATTTTGTAAACAAAAGGATAATCAATAAATGAACAAATTTAAATATATTTTTTCAGTATTAATAGTAATCTCAATACTTCAACAAGGTGCAATGGCTGCTTTTTGGAGTAAAGATGGCAATAAAACCTTAGGTAATGAAATTCAAAAAGAAGAATATCCTGAAAGCAAAGATGTAGAGCCTCGCATTGATACAGAAGCTGGAAATACAGTAATTCAAGGTGGTGTAGAAGAAGTAACTGATATAACATTAGAAGAATGTCTTAGATGTGCACTCGGTAACAATCCTAAAATTCAAGCAGCAATGCAAGATGTATTTGCTTCAGATGCCAGAATTAAACAAGCTTGGTCTGCATATTTTCCTCAATTTAGTTGGCAAACTGGATATACTAGAATTAAACAGCTTCAATTATCTGACGCCTTAGGAAGAAACTTAATATTCAACTATTTTGTATTAGGCCAAATTACAGCATCACAAATGCTTTATGACTTTGGAGTAACTCAAAATCAAGTTACGATAAGAAAGCTAGATAATCAAGGCTATAAAATTATGCTTACTGGCATTGTTAATGAAGTTGTCTGTGATGTAAAAAAAGCCTACTATAATTTACAGTATGCACTTGAATCAAAAAAAGTTGCACAAGATATGGTTAACAGATACGAAGCTTTTTATGAGCAAGCAAGAGCTTTCTATATGGCTGGAACATCACCTAAAGTTGATGTCACAATAGCTGAGGTAAATTTAAGTAACGCTAAATTAATGTTAATACAAGCAGAGAATTCTGTTGAAATTGCAATGGCAAAATTGAATAATACAATGGGTTTACCATACTCAAATAGATACAACATTACTGATAATTTAAAATATAACCCTTGCGATATATCTCTTACAGAAGCAATTGATATTGCAAGAGAGTCTCGACCAGAATTTCAATTAGCAGAAATTAGAGTTGAAGAAGCACGACAAAATGTAAAATTAGTAAAAAAATCTTACTTCCCAAAACTCACTGCTGAAGGACAATACCAAGTTGGTGGAAGCACATTTACATCTAATTATGGTTATAACTTTGGTGGCTACTTAAACTTTCCTACCGTAAATGGAATGTTAATTCGTAATGAAATAAAAGAAGCTCGTGCTTTACATTCCAGAGAACAAGCAAATGCTTCAAATGCAAAAAACAATATATATTATGAAATACAACAAGCTTTTTATTCAATGATAGAAAGAAAAAATTCAATTCCAGTATCTTTCTTAGGTATGAAACAAGCTAAAGAGAACTACGAACTATCTTACGGCAGATATAAAGTTGGAGTTGGCAATCCCGTTGAATTAAAAGAAGCTCAAGTTCAATACCAAAATGCAATGTTGCAATACTATAACTCTTTATTCCAGTTTAATTCTGCAAGAGCAGAATTAGAAAAATATATTGGTAAAAACATCTCTAATGATGAAATACAACTTGATATGAATGAAAAAAAGAAATCCAAAAGACATTCAAAGAAAAATTCCTAGTATATTTAATGTATTGAGTCTTTTTTGAATATAATATATAATTCAGTATATAGGAGAAGAGATAATGCTACCAATAATTACAGAAGAAATGTCAACAGAGATTTTTGGAGAAGTTTTCCAAGATGTTCAAGCTTGGAGAAAAAACATGGTTCAATACCTTAAAGAAGAAAATCCTGAAATAAATACTGCAATATTAGAAGTTGCAAAATACGATGAAGCTATTGATTTAAAAGCTGTTGCACTAGGTGCTTACCTTTCGTATAGATTAATAGAACTTGCTACTGAAAACGATGGGCTTACAATAGAAGAATAATTATATTAGAAAATTTTAAAACAGGCAGTTAATCTGCCTGTTTTTTTATTATATTTTCACTTATTTGAGCCAAAAACGTTGATAAAACTGGAATAATTGTATAATAAACGACTGCTAATATTACAATCGGCTTAACTATTTTAAAACCCTCAAGGTATTTTGCTAGTTTAGGATCATTAACATTTTGAGCTTTAATCTTTTCAAGAATTTTCGCAGCTTGTTTTTCAGTTAATTTATCTATTGTATAACTTGAAATCAAGCTTAAAGCAGTTGATATTATTGAATTTTTGATTAAAAAAGGTTTTTGTTCATCATTAATTTTCTTATTTTTATTAGCTAAGGCAACAAAAGATGCTGTTGCAAAAACATCTTTTAGAGCAAATATATGCATTGGAAAATTTGAATCTTTATATTCTCGAGAAAACTCCTGTAAAAACTTATTATCAAGTATTTTTGCAAGTCCTTTTGTTAAAGGTTCATTTCCTTTTCCTTCAAAAGTAAGTCCTTTACTTTCTTCTTTTTTTAATTTTGTCACTTTATCATCTTTATTAGAAAATTTATCCATAACAATAGGAATACCAGCTGCAGTTAATAATGCTTTAGGCAAGACCACAGCAAAACCTAATCCAAGTTTAAAAAGTTGGGTCGCTAAAGAATAAGCCTTAGATTCTTTAAGATTATCATATCCACCTTTTAAAGCTTTAATACTTTCTTGCTTTAAGTATTTAGCAGGATTAGCATCTATTTTCTTAAAAGCTGCGGCAATTGGCATTGAAATCGCTAATGTTAAAGCAAATTCTAATATGCCAGAAGTGACTGATTTTGCACATGCTATTTTTTTATTTTCTTTTTCAGTTTTTGGAGTAACTAAAATAGATGCTGTTCTCACACCTGTTGAAAGCACTAAGGTAGTAGTTGCTGCAAAAAGGGCGCCATTATTTGAAGCAAATTCCAAACCTTTTTTTACACATTTGCTATTCCAAAATCCATTAAAAGTTATATCCCGACTATTATTATAATTTACTTTCATTTATTTTTATTAGATAACATAAATATGGATATTAATAAACTAATTAATAAAAATAATATTGAAAAAAGTTTGTACGCTTTGATAATAATTTTTATCTTAGCGAATGCTTTTGTAAGCCAAGATAACTATATTGCAGTAATTTCTGCAATCTGCGGGATTTCTTATACAATTTTTGCTGGTAAAGGCAAGCCTTTTTGTTATTTATTTGGTGTAACAGGATCAGCTTTTTATTGTACACTAGCTATGCAAAGCGCATTATGGGGAAACCTCATTTTATACGCTTGCTATTACTTACCAATGCAAATATTAGGCTTCTTTCGTTGGAATAAACACTTAAAAGATGGTAAAAATGAAATTGTAAAAATCAAATTATCAAAAACTGAACTATTAATATTAGTTGCAATATTAGCAATATTAACAGTAGGGGTGTACTTTTTATTACTTCATTTCAATGACAAAAACCCAATTTTAGATAGCATAACAACTGTATTTTCAGTGGGGGGCATGTATTTAACAGTAAGACGTGCAATTCAGCAATGGATTTTTTGGTTCGGAGTAAATATTTTATCGCTATTTATGTGGTTAAATGTATTACTAAGTGGTACTAAAGTTTATTCTACCGTTATTATGTGGGCAGTTTACACAATACTTTCAATATATTTTTATTATGAATGGAAAAAAGAATTGGATAATAAATTATGCTAAAAGATTTATTAGAAAAAAAACAATGTTTTAAACTTGTATGTGGTGCAGGTAATGAAGATATTACTGAGATAGAAAGATTAGTAACTATTTATTCTTTAGCTGGTTGTCAATTCTTTGACGTTTCTGCAAACGTTGATGTTGTAGATGCTGCTAAACGAGGATTAGCTAACGCTGGTATAGAAGAAAATAGGTATATATGTGTAAGTGTTGGTATTGATGGAGACCCACATATAACTAAAGCTATCATTAACGAAGAAAAGTGTATAAAATGCGGAATATGTTATAAAAAATGCCCTCACGATGCCATTAGTACAAATAATGAAATCATACAAACTCGATGCCTTGGATGTTCTCAATGCACAACAGTATGTCCACAAAATGCTATTTCTATGAAATCACAAATAAAAGATTACAAAGAAATTTTACCTGAAATTATTTCCAAAGGTGTTGATTGCATAGAATTTCATGCTATTTCTAATAACGAAGATGATGTTAATGAAAAATGGCAAATTATAAATTCAATATTTAAAGGTTTACTATGCATATCGCTTGACCGTTCAGAATTAGGCGATAAAAAACTCATAGAGCGAGTAAGAAGAATGATAAAAGATAGACCTGAATACTCGACAATAATTCAAGCGGACGGCATAGCTATGAGCGGAAATAATGATGAATTAGGCACAACATTACAGGCAGTCGCAACTGCACAATTATTCCAAAATTCCAAGTTGCCAATCTATATTATGATGTCAGGCGGTACAAATACAAAATCAACAGAATTAGCCAAAGCCTGTGGAGTTAAACCTCATTGCATAGCAATAGGTTCTTATGCAAGAAAAATAGTTAAAAACTATATAAACGATAACGAATTCCCTGCAAATACACAAAAACTTAATGAAGCCGTAAATATAGCAAAATCATTAATTGATACCTCTTTGAGGAATATGATTGATGATTAAATTAAGTACTTCAGAATGGACAATAGATAACATTGAATATGTTCTTTTTGATAAAGACGGTACTTTTATTGACCTACATTATTTCTGGGGCAAAATGACAGAACTTAGGGCCTTAGAAGTCATAAATGCATATAATTTAAACAAGGACTTTTTTGAAAAGCTATGCTCTATACTCGGTTATGATACAAAAAAACAAAAAATGCTTCCTGATGGCATAACAGCCTTATACTCAAGAACTAAAATAATTGAAATCTTTAAGGAAAATTTAGAACAATTTGAAGTTTACACAACAACTAATGATATTGAAGATATTTTTGATAAAGTAAGCGAAATTTTTTATAAAAATATAGACAAATATACAAAACCAATACCAGAAGCAATTGATTTTATAAAGAATTTACACGCATCTGGGGTAAAATTAGGAATTGTAACCTCTGATTCAATCGTTTCAACCAATATGACTTTAAACCAATTCGGCTGGGATAAGTATTTTGATGTTATTATAGGACGTGAATCTTCTGATTATACAAAAGAAAGCGGTGAGCCAACTAAACTAGCAATCAAAAAATTAAATGCAAATCCAAAAAGAACGATTATGATTGGAGATACACCAACAGATTATATTTCAGCAAAAAATGCTGGAATTAAAAAAACTATCCTTGTAGCAACAGGTCAAATAAACAAAAATACACTCAAAAAATCGAGTGCATTTTCGGTTAATAATTTATCTGAAATCCAAATAGACATTTTATAACTTCATTAAATAAGATTTTAATACCATTTTTTGATCTTCAGTTAATTTTAAAAATTTAAAACTAATCACTGAATAACCATCAAGGTCATATTCATCGGTTATAGCTTTATGTCTAACATATTTAACTTCCGTTTCCAGCTGTCCATCAGGAAAGTTTATCAATAATTCTTTAGGGAATTGAATATTGCACACTGAAGGGAAACTTTTTTGCACAGAAGTCAAATTATGTTTCGCTAAAATTGAAAAACCACCTATTGACATTTCCTTAGTTGTACCTTCTATTTCTACACTATCTGGGAACTTGATTTTTAATGGTAATTCTACTTTTTTACGACTTCCTGCTCTTAATTGTTTAAAATTCCAAGTTTTTGGTATATCTACCTCAAAAAGGATTTCACTTTGAGAATACGTAGCATCACGAATAATCACTTTTGTTTCATACACGCCTTCAGGTGTATAGGCAATAATGTCAGCCTTTGTGCGCCATTTTGGTTTATGGAAATTTAATGTATTTGAAGACTTAAAATAACAATATTTTTTATCCATATATCCAAGAGTTACGACTTCTCTTTTCTTCAATCCAACACCATTTACGTAAATAAATACAATCTTAGATATAAGTCCAGATTTTAAAATTTCTTGTTGCATAAATCACCTTCGCTCTTCTTATAATATCTTATAAATTTTAACATATTTTTGAAAAACCTTCAATTACATTGTGTTTTTATACTATAAATGAAGTTATTTTAAAATTAGCAATTAGCGTGATTTAATACTCAGTTTGAGAAGATAGAGCAGTGAGCTTGATTATTGTTTTGATGCAATAAATTGCACCCTACCTGCTAGCAAAAAATATTTTTAGAGGTTTTAATTTGTATATGAATAAAATATCTTTTAAAGCAAATATAAATACTAATCTAAAAAACATACAAACAGCTAGAATAGCTGATAAATTTTTTATAGAAAAGGTAAATGGGCAAAATTTAGATACTGTCATTCAAAGAGTTGCTTCATTAGCTACCATGAAAGAGAATTCTATTGTAAGTATTACACCCCGTCTGGATAATAATATATTAAATCTTATTTGTAAAGTTCGCGATGAAAATTCAATAGTTGAAACTACTATAAATGAACGATCAGCAAGGAGATTAGCTCAGGATTCTAATTTCTCTGAAAGATTTGTACAAAATGTAGCTAAGGCAATTGAAAATGTTGATAAAACGAAAAATTGTGTTTTAGAAATAAATGATTATATAAAAAAGTCTAAAACAATAAAAGACGAAAAATTTATGTGTGAATTGCCTTATTATATTTTAAAGAGCTTCAAAAATGGTACTAATCCAACAAAACGTTTGTTATCTATTCTAAAACAAATAGAAATAGAATATCCTAATGAAATTAATAAAATATCTATAAAAAATTTTACCAATAAGTATGAGCGCTATAAACAAAGTCGTGTAAACACTTATTTTTGTATTTCTAATGGACAAATAGACAAAAAAATACCTATAAACTATATTATGAAAGATCCTGTTGAGAATTTGTTTATATAATTAAATTCCCAAATCGGACTTTTTATGGATTTGGGAGTAAATATAGAAACAATCTAACTTTCCTCCCTGGACGGGGAGGATAAAGGTGGGGTGATATGGAATTTTGAGTCCATTAAAAGTCCGTTTTGGTCCAGTTAGCAACTTGTTTTTTAACTCACTTCCAACCGCTGAAACCTAGCATTGTCGGCTTAGTAAAGCTGACCGACAAATTTTGACTTCCGACCAAAACGGACAATAAAATACAATATGTCACGTTTGCTGAGAGGTAGAACCCGTTTGTTTCGAAGAAACAAATTGGTTCGAATCCCAATAAAAAAACTCTCCGAAGAGAGTTCTTTTATTCGCGCTTGGAGACTCTGCCGAAGCAAAGGTGACTAAATGTCACGTTTGCTGAGAGGTAGATGTAAAGACACACTTGGTTTGATTACTTGTTACAGATGGTATGACTAATTTGGGCAAAAATAATTTGTGTTTTTAATTTAAAATAGGACCTAAATCTAATTCTTTTGTTTTTTCCCAATCACCATTATTTATTAATTGAATAAGATTTTTAGAAAGCTGGACATTTTTTTGAACTTGCTCTACAAAGTCTTTATCTTTAGCATACTCTTCACTAGAACTTAATTCCAATAGATTTTTACAGGTTATTAATAAAAATCTTCCTTCCTTGCCTAGCACCTGTCCACTATTAGAATATAAACTGCATAGTTTATTAGGATTATTTTTTAAAGCATTCGATATGCAAATCATTACTTCTTCTATAAAAGCTGTTGTTGAATCTTGGGGAAGTTTTTTTAAGTCTTCATTAATGCTTTTGATACGATTCTCTGTACTATTACACTGTGGAGTTAGAAATTTTTGTATCTTCTCAATATTCAAATAAATTCTATTTTCAATTTCCTCATTTTTTTCTTTTTTTTGAGCCTGTGTAGTAGCGACTGCTCCCATTGCTGAAATAGCAGTAGCGGAAGTTACAAAAACATCTTTTGTGACCTTTTTCGCTTTTGGTTTAAATAGTTTATTAAAAAAGCCTTTATGACTTATGTTTTGTGGAGCTTTTGTTTGATAATTAACTGGTGTAACTGTAAGATTCATATAAAAATTCCTTTCAATAATAGATATACTTTTGGCTATTTCTATTAAACCTTGTAAATATAAAAAATTGCTTAAATTTGTTACAATATTAAGTTTATTCTTGATAAACAGCAAAATTAATAAATTTTACACTCACTTTTTCAAAAAAAGGGGCAAAATTTCAAAATTCCCAAATAGGACTTTTTGCGGACTCGGCTCAAGTTGGAATAAGCTAAGGACATTCTCCCCCAGTGGGGACTCTGCCGAAGCAAAGGTGACTAAATGTCACGTTTGCTGAGAGGTAGAACACGTTTGTTTCGAAGAAACAAATTGGTTCGAATCCCAATAAAAAAAACTCTCCGAAGAGAGTCTTTTTATTCGCGCTTGGAGGGATTCGAACCCCCGACCTTTTGGTTCGTAGCCAAACGCTCTATCCAACTGGGCTACAAGCGCATATTCAGTTTTTTGACTCTCGCCCGTTGGATAGAGCGTTTTCTCTATCTTGTTTGAATTTTGCTTTGCAAAATCTCAAACGGCCAACTGGGCTACAAGCGCATATTCAGTTTTGCTTTCAAGCTACTTGTCTAATATACCAACAACATAAAAAATTTTCAACCTAATATTTTCGTTTAAAAGTAAAAATTTCTTAACTATTTATTGTTATTGAAATTTTATCAGTTACAATTAACTTATCACAGATCGTTTTATGGAGAGAAGATGCAAGAATTCACAAGAAAAAGTCCATATATGGACTATCGAAACACTGTTCCATTTATAGATTTATCAGGATATATTTCAAAACAGCCAACTATTACAGATAGCATTCCTGTAATTTCACTTCAACAACATTTGCTCAAAAAACGTTTATCGACTATGATTAATCTAAGAAGATTACAATATCGTAAACGTGTTGAGGAATACAGAAATGGGCTTAGATAATTTTATAGATTTAGCACAATGCGCAAAACAAGCTTCTAAAAAGTTAGCGTTTTTGCCTACTACAATCAAAAATAAAGCACTTTTAAACATTGCCGAAGAACTTGAAAACAACAAAACTGACATTTTTGAAGCTAATAAAAGAGATTTAGAAAATGCTAAATCACTTCTTGAATCTGGCGAAATTAATCAATCTACTTATAACAGACTTAAGCTAGATGAAAACAAAATGCGTGATATGATTCAAGGTGTTATTGATGTTTACAACCTTGACGATCCAATCGGAAAAACACTTCTGCAAAGAAGTCTCGATACTGGCCTCATATTATCTAAAATTTCTTGTCCTATTGGAGTTTTAGGTATAATTTTCGAAGCACGCCCTGACGTTATAACTCAAATTTCAGCTTTAGCAATAAAATCTTCAAATGCAGTTATCTTAAAGGGTGGAAAGGAAGCTGTTGAAACAAACAAAGCGATTATGTATGCTATTAAAAATGCTTTAGATAAAACGAAAGGATTCCCACAAAACGCAATTACACAAGTTTTCTCAAGAGATGATGTAAAACAAATGCTAGAAATGGACAAATACATTGATTTAATCATCCCTCGTGGAGGTAATAGTTTAGTTAAATTCATTAAAGAAAACACTAAAATTCCTGTATTAGGCCATGCTGACGGCATTTGTCACATTTTTGTTGATGAATATGCTGATTTAGAAAAAGCTAAAAGAATAATTATTGACGCTAAAACTCAATATCCTAGCGCCTGTAACTCAGTTGAAACACTTCTAATTCACAAAGATTTTTCTGCAAAAGATGAATTATTAAATGCATTAAAAAATGCAAATATTGAACTTATATATGCTCCAGAAAGCTGGCATATTGAATATTCTGATACAATTTTATCTGTAAAAGAAGTTGAGTCTTTAAATGATGCTATTGAACATATAAACGAATTTTCGTCTGGTCATACAGAGGCAATTATTACAGAAAGTCGTGAAAATGCTCAATACTTCTTATCGGCTATAGACTCAGCTGGAGTTTATCACAATGCATCTACTCGTTTTGCAGACGGCTTTAGATATGGTTTTGGAGCAGAAATTGGCATTTCTACAAATAAGACCCACGCAAGAGGTCCTGTTGGGCTAGAAGGATTAACGATTTATAAATTCACACTACAAGGAAATGGTGATATTGTTAAAGATTATGTAAATGGTAAAAAAAGTTTTAATCATAAGGATTTGTTATGAAGATTGGTGTAATTGGTTTAGGCTTAATTGGTGGCTCAATATTTAAAGCTCTAAGAGATAAATATAATGTTATAGGAGTATCCTCTTCTGTGCAAGAAGAAAATGTATCTAATGATTACAGCACTCTTAAAGGTTGTGATTTAGTTTTTGTATGCTCACCAATGAGTGCGACGTTAGAAGTATTAGATAAACTAGACGATATTCTAGACTCAAACACTTTGGTTACAGATGTTTGCAGCTTAAAAGAATTCGTTTCTAAGAAAAAATATAGTTTTAAATTTATACCTTCTCACCCTATGGCAGGAACTGAACATAGTGGTTGGAGAAATTCCTTTCCTGAGCTTTTTAGAGGTGCAAATTGGGCAATAACTCCTATAGACGGTGAAATTTTACCAGAACAAGAACTATTAGAAGATATCATTAAAGATTTAGGCGCTAATACAATTATTACAACTGCTGAGGAACATGACAAAGCTGTTGCTTTGATTTCACACTTTCCGTTAGTTGTAGCACAAGCTCTTTGCGAAAACATTAAAGATAACAAGCTAGCGCAAGCTTTAGCATCAACTGGTTTTAAAGACACAACCCGCTTAGCTTTATCTAACACCCAAATGGCATCTGATATGGTTGAATTAAATCAAGAAAATATCCAAAATGCGTATAACTCTTTTATTACTTGCTTTAAAGATATTATTTACAACCACTACAAACAAAATGCCGATAGAATAAAAGATTTTCGTAAAAACTTATACAACTAAGCCCTGTTCAATTTTTTCAAAATATTCTTTATTAGCATCTAAAGTATCTTGAGAAGCTACAATTGAATATACAGGAGGGTTTGCAAACACCTTTTGCGCAAATTGTTGAATATCATCTCTTGTAATGGTGTCAATTATTTTAAATAATTCATTTTGATATTCAATACCACTTTCTTTATACATACCTGTTTCAATAGCTCTCAATTTATTAAACGTACCCTCTTTTTCTAATAAAGAAGCTTTCAAACCACGTTTTGCTTTCTCTAAATCGTCATCAGAATATTCTGAATTTAATAAAGCATTAATTTGTCTATGAAAACCATTGATTGATTTTTGGACATTATCATAACTTATTTCACCAATTTCTTTATTATCAGTTGTAGTTAAAATATTACAAGACAATTCACCAGAGTTTCCTAAAGCAACAATCTCTGAATACACAGAATAAGCGAGGTGCTCTTTTTCTCTTAAAGTATTGAACAATCCAATATCTTTAGAAGATGTTAAAATTGAATTCATAATTCTTTCTAAAGCTTTTTCCTTAACAGAATCAACCCTTTCATATTTGTAAGTTTGCATAATATCAGCTTGAGAAGCTGTTTTTGATTTTGTAAGAACAACAGGTTTTTCATTTGCTACATAAACCTGTGCGATATTATAATCAAATTCTTTTACTGGTAAAAAGTTATTCAATGTATTTAACACATCTTCTTTAAACTCTGGCTTTTTCTCAGGAGTATTAAATACAGCAATACCTGTTGAATTATTTACAATATAATCGTGTAAATCTTGAACATCTTGAAGCTTAAGAGTTTTTAATCCTTCAGTAATACCTCTTTTTGTAATATAAAGTGGATTTGTTTTACTTTCATAATCAGTATACAAATCATAAGCATAGTCTTGTGAACGGTTTAATCTATCTTCAATTTTTGAAATAGCTTTTTCAAAAGTTTCTTGATCAATTCTAGGATAGTTCAAAACTTCATTAACTAAAGCGATTGCTTTTTCTGAATTTTTGTTATTTGAGCTACCCATTAGGAATAAACCTTGAGAATCAAGCACTGCATAAGTACCTATATTATTATCTTCACGATATTTTATAAACTCATCTTCATTCATATAAGATGTACCCATGCCGTAAATTTCATCAAGAACTCTTATTGCTGCAGGATTGATATTCTTATCTTTAATATCAAAATCAAGTAATATATTTAAAGCAAAATTATCTGATTTTGTCTCTTGAATTGCTACTTTATAATTGTTTGGAAGTGTTATTTCTTCAACTTTATCAATATTAACAGGCAATCTTTTATTACCTTTAAAACTAATGTCATTTACACTATTATAATTTGCTACTATGTCAGCCTCAGTCGTTTCTGGATGCATAACTGTAATAGCAGCTTTATCAATATTAATGTATTTTTTTATAAATTCATCAACTTCATCAACAGTTATACTGCTCAAAATCTTTTCATAATTTTGAACATAATCTAAATCATTATCTAAAATAGCTTGACCAACCATATTATTAACACTGCTTGAATATTCCAAAATATCTTGACGGTCTTGCAACAAACGTTCTTTTATATTTTCTAATTGTTTTTCAGAAGGTTTACCAACATTTGCCAACTTTGTTAGAATAATTTTTAAAGCTTTTTCAGAATTTTCTTCTGAACAATCAGCTCCTAAACAAAGAAACATTGGTGTATTTGGATTGGTACTAACTTTATCTCTACCAAAACCTGCAGTAGCATTAATTTTTCTCAATTCTTTATGAATACCAACTTCATCAGAGTTTAAGTATTCATCAGCTACCGCTAATAAAACCTTTCCTCTTGTATCATTAAGCTTAGACCCTGCAAAACCTAGCAAAATTTCTGCAGATTTTGCTTTATCAGAAATAAAGTCTTTTCTAACAGTTTTAGTTAGAGGAATCATTTTTTCTTCATAAATCTGACCTTGTCTTACTTTTGTTGAATGGAAGTTTTTAGCAACAAGTTCAATTACTTCATCTGGATTAACATCGCCAGTAATAACAAGATTCATATTATCAGGTGTATAATACTTGTCATAATATTCTTTAACCTTTTGACGATTTAAGTTTTTAATATGTTCAACGCTTCCTCCAACTAGCTCATCTGCAGAGCTTTTAATATTATACAAAGTTCTAACAGTTTGATCTGCTACGATTGTACTAGGTTCATCTAAAATCATATCAATTTCAGAGCATACAGGACCTTTTTCTTTTTCAATCATTTCATCAGTTAAAGCTAAATCTTCAGTCATTGCCGCTATAACTCTAATTTGAGTTTCTAAATCAGAATCTTCTAAGAGAGGAGATGAATTTACATAATCAGTAACTGCAAAATTAGTACTTGCATTAATCCAACCACCAAGCTTTTCTATTTTGTTAAACGAATCGCCATGATTGAGTTTTTCATAGCCTTCAGAACCTAAAGTTCCATTAAATGCCATATGTTCTAGAAAATGACTAATACCTTTAATATCATCTGTTTCATTCATAGAACCTACATTAACATAATTTTTTACAGTTGCTGGCGAATTTTCCATCGGAATAATTGTAATTTTATGTCCATTTGCAAGTTTATATGTATATAATTTTAAACCATTTTGTAGCTCAACAACTCCTGTTTTAGTATATTTTTGAGGCAAAACAACAGCATAATCAGGAGTTACTTTACCTAACTCCTTGATTTGTTCTCTATCAGCAACCTCAGTTGTAGTTTTTGTTACAGCAGAAGTTCCCTTAAACAATATTGGATTGATATTACTAACTTTCATAACCATATTATATTAAAAACACTTTTATTTAAAAAATTGCCTTTTTGATATAAATTTGTTAAATTTTGTATACATAATTTAATATTTTTATGCTAGAATTTAAGCATAATAAGGAGACTTTAGTTGGAGGAATAACATTAATGAAACAGGGATATTTTCCGCAAGAGATAGAAAAGAGATGGCAAACTAAGTGGGAAGAAGATAAGGCGTTTTTTACACCTGATGATAGTGATAAACCTAAGTATTATGCTTTATCAATGTTTCCATACCCATCTGGTAAATTACATATGGGACACGTTAGAAACTACACAATTACAGATGTAATCGCTCGTTTCAAAAAAGCCCAAGGGTTTAATGTATTGCATCCAATGGGTTGGGACAGTTTTGGTTTACCGGCAGAAAATGCTGCTATGCAAAGAGGTGCAAATCCTGAAGCTTGGACTGATGAAAATATTGCATATATGACAAAACAGTTAAAGATGTTAGGTCTATCATACGACTGGCAAAGAGAAGTAACGACTTGCAAGCCTGATTATTACAAATGGACACAATGGTTATTTATTCAGCTTTATAAAAAAGGCTTAGCTTATAAAAAAGAAGCTGCTGTTAACTGGTGTGAAAAATGCGGAACTGTTCTTGCAAACGAACAAGTAATTGATGGTAAGTGCTGGAGATGCGATAGCGTTGTTGAGAAAAAATATTTATCACAATGGTTCTTCAAAATTACTGATTATGCAGAAAGATTACTAAAAGACCTCGATTTACTTGATGGTTGGGGCGATAACGTAAAAACTATGCAAGCTAATTGGATTGGCAAATCAGAAGGGGCAATATTCCGATTCCCAGTCGTTGATGCTCCAAGTGGCGAAAAAATGGAAGTTCCTGTATACACTACAAGACCTGACACAGTTCACGGTATAACTTATCTTGTAGTTGCACCTGAATATAAAGATATTGAAAAACTTACAACTACTGATAACAAAGCCGCTGTTGAAGAATACAGAGCGAATGCTCGTAAAATGACAGAAATCGAAAGACTTTCTACTGATAGAGTAAAAACAGGTGTCCCTTTGGGTACACATTGCTTAAACCCATTCACTGGAGAAACTTTCCCACTATGGACAGCTGATTATGCTCTTGTTGAATACGGAACAGGTGCTGTTATGGCAGTTCCTACACACGATACTAGAGACTTTGATCTTGCAAAAAAATACAATATGCCTCTTAAGGTGGTTATTCAAGATCCTACAAACCCTTCAGACTGCAAAGACTCTGCTTATACTGAAGAAGGTGTTTTGATTAATTCAAATGAATTCAACGGAATGAAAAATACGGAAGCTAAAAAAGCTATTACTCAAAAAGCTGTTGACAATGGCTTTGGTGAATTCAAAACTCAATATAGATTAAGAGATTGGTTAATTTCTCGTCAAAGATACTGGGGAGCTCCAATTCCGATGATTTATTGCGATAAATGCGGAATTGTCCCTGAAAAAGAAGAAAACTTACCAGTTCTTCTACCAAAAGACGTTGATTTCTCTGTGGTTGGTAAATCGCCAATTACAACTTCTCCGACGTTTGCAGAAACAACATGTCCAATCTGTGGTGCAAAAGCAAGACGAGAAATGGACACAATGGATACATTTGTTTGCTCAAGCTGGTATTATTTGAGATTTGCGGATGCTAAAAATGCAGAATTACCTTTTGCAAAATCGCTTGTAGATAAATGGCTACCAATTGATCAATATGTTGGTGGAATTGAACACGCAATTCTTCACTTGCTTTATTCAAGATTCTTTACTAAAGCAATGAAAGATTTAGGTCTATTAAGCTTTGATGAACCATTTAAAAACCTTCTAACACAAGGCATGGTGCTAAAAGATGGTTCAAAAATGTCAAAATCTAAAGGCAATACAGTAGATCCTGATGAAATCTTTGAAAATTATGGAGCTGACACTGCAAGATTATTTATTCTTTCAGATTCACCTCCAGCTAGAGATTTCGATTGGTCTGACGCTGGCGTTGAAGGCTGCTACAAATTCTTAAACAGAGTTTGGAGATTAGTTTCTGATAATTTTGAATACTTAACTCGTGATTATAAATTATCATTCCCTCTAGCAAGAGAAAATGATGATTTGGTGCGTGTTGTTCATATGGCAATTAAAGGAATTACAAATGACATTTCTAACGATTTTCAATTCAATACAGTAATTTCTAAATATCGTGAGCTTACAAACGCTATATACGATTGGGTAGGGGGTAAGAAAGAATTTAATGAAGAAGATAAAAATGTCTTAAGCTTTGCAATTATCTCATTGATTAAATTAATGGCACCTGTTACTGTGCACATGTCTGAAGAAATTTGGAAAGAATTAGGCGGAGAATCTTCTATACATAATGAGCCTTGGTGTGAATGGGATGAAAACCTAGCAAAAGCTAGCAAGATCACTCTTGTTGTCCAAGTGAATGGCAAAGTTAAAGATAAACTTGAAGCTGATGAAGGCGCAAATAATGATGAATTACAAGCTTTAGCACTTGCTAGTGATAAAGTAAAAGAACTTATTAACGGCAAAGAAATCGTTAAAGTAATTGTTGTACCGAAAAAGCTTGTTAACATTGTAGTTAAGGGATAGGGCAATAAGCTTTATGAGCTTAATATCATTATTAAAAAAGAAAAATAGCAAAACCTTGTTCACGACTCCGAGTCATAGTGGCAGGTTTTGCATTTTTCATAAATTTTATCAATGGTATAGAAATGACATTTCTGAAATTGATGCGCTTAATCCAGAAGAAGCTTTAGAAACGGCTGAAAAAAAGGCCTCAGAAATTTATGGTACGAAATATACTAAATTTCTTACAAATGGTTCTACAAGTGGTGTTATCTCTGCAATATTAGCATCTAAACCGACACGAATTCTAATCTGGGATAATGCTCATCCTTGTCATGAAAATGGTGCTAAACTTAGTGGTGCTGAAATAATAAAATATAAGTTGCCTTTAGATAATGAATTAGGCGTTTATCATGCGATTACTTTAAACAAGGTTCAAGAATTAATTGAACAATATAATCCTGATACTTTGGTGATAACATCGCCTACATATGAGGGTTTTGTAGCAGAGGTAAATGATATTGCAAAAGTTTGCAAAGAAAATAACGTAATATTAATTGTTGATGAAGCTCATGGTGCTTTGTATCCGTTTAGTGATGAATTACCTCAATCTGCAGTAAAACACGCTGATTTTACAGTTCAATCTTTGCACAAAACTGCAGGAGGAATTAATCCAACCGCACTTTTACATTCAAATAGTATTAATCCGACCGAATTTTTAAATATGATTAATACGACATCTCCGTCTTATCCAATGTTAGCCACAATAGAAGCTAATATAAATTTCTTGAATTCTTCAAAAGGTGGTAAATACATTGAGGAACTTATTAGAAGTATAAAAGAACTAGGGATTAGACAATTAAATGATGATCCAACAAAAATTCTTTTAAAAGGCGGTTATGAATTATCTGATAAATTGTTTAATCAATTTGGGATAGAAGATGAAAGAACAAATGATAAAACAACAATGTTGCTTTGCGGTATCGGCACAGATAAAGCTAAGTTTGAAAGATTGAAAAAAGCCTTACGCAATCTCGGTTTTTAAATCATCTTTTTTACCTGCAGCAACTGCCAAGCTATCACAACGTTCATTATACTCATGACCTGCATGGCCTTTTACCCAGATAAACTCAACATCATGCTGTTTTTTAGCTTCTAAAAGACGTTTCCATAAATCAACATTCTTAACAGGAGACTTCCCTGCAGTTTTCCATCCTTTTGCGATCCAACCATCAATCCATTTGTTATTAAAAGCATCTACTACATACTTGCTATCAGAATAAACTGTAACGTCACAGGGTTTTTTAAGAGCCTCGAGCCCAACAATCACAGCTAATAATTCCATTTGATTATTAGTCGTCATTTCATAGCCTTGAGAGAATTCTTTTTCGTGCTTCACACCATTAGCATCTATATGCACTAAAATAGCACCATATCCCCCGACTCCGGGGTTTCCACTACAAGCTCCATCTGTATATAATGTAACTTTTGTTTTTTCGCTCATAAAAATAAATTAACATAAAAAAAACGCCTTGGGAATAACCCAAGGCGCTTTTTAAAAGTTTATTATGCTGCAATACCTTGAATCTCAGAAATTAGATAATTTGCAACCCATTCAAAATCTTTATTATTAGTAGCAGCTTTTCTTAAATATTCAATTGAAGCTTCGCCAATTCTAATAAGCGTCATTGCTACAACACCTCTCTGAACACCTTTAACACTTTGTAGTTTTGTAACCAACTCTGGAACAACTACTGAACCTTGTTCGACAAGTTTGTTTTCTAGTTGATTTTTTGTTGTATTATCAGCTGTTTCAAGTTTTATTAAAATTTCATCTACTAAATGCATTTCATTTCTCCTATATAATATTTTATTCATTATTCGTATTATAAATGAAATTTTTTGAAAAACTTGATTTCTTTATCTAATCTTTATATTACAAAATGTAACAAAAATTTTAATATTTTACATAACTAAGCAATTATTGAGAACTATTTTTTTTAACAGTATATGTGTGTAATATTTTAAGGTTATAAATATGGAAATAAATAGAATTACTTGCAACATTCCTAACTATTACAAGCTAAAAAGTAACAAAGAAAACAATACACAACAGCCTACGTTCAAAGGCAGAGCTACTAACGTTATCACAAGAACTTTTGCAGAGGAAAAAGTTATTAAAACAGCTATTGCTGGTATTGTTTCCGCACTTGCTGCTAATGCAGCTATAAAAAGTGTTAATAGTGTAAAATCGAAAGAACTTGAAAATAAATCAAGTGTTACACCGAAAATTTTAGCTGCGAATTCAGACATTATTAAAGAATGCAAAGTTTCAATTATTTCAAAACCTAATAAAATTGAAGCTATTGTGCTTAATACAGAAACAAATGCAAAAGAGCTTCAAGAGTTGGGATTTAGTAAAATAAATGGTGAGTGGCATGCTTCTAACACTGATTGGTTTCCAGACGAATACACAAATAACGACATAGTAATTATTTATGAAAGAGATATCAATGGGATTCCAAACAATGTCGGTTTCTGTTCAAAAGATGAATTCTCTCGTCTTTATACTTATAGTGACAAATACGAAAAAGATATCATTGAATACATTAATGCTAATAGTTTAAAAGAAGGACAACTTATTAATGCAACTAAATGTGCATCAGGAGAAGTTTGCATTCTACCAGTTGGAACTCTTTTAAATACTGAACAAGGTATCGTAAAGGTTAAGCCTGGTGAAATTGCTATTATCAATGAAGCAAAAAATTCTATATATGCTACAACCATTGATGAAATTTTAAAACGATATAAAAATGATCCACTCAATCCTGCATCTTTAGCTTTCTTTGAATTATTAGAAACATATAAAATCGAAACTAGTTGTGCTGATGAGGCTAAAATCCTAGATGAACACGAGAAAATGGCAGAAAAATTTAGTCGTTTAAACAAAGGAGTAGCTTTATGTAACATTATTGGCGATGAAAATATTAAAACCTCTCAATTAACTTTGAGAGATGAATTTAATTTATCATCAAAAATTGTAAAAGACCTAGAACAAAAATACTGTTCACAAATTGACGTTTCTGACTTTGACAAAGCTCTAGAACAGGCTAAAAAAGTTCTTATTGAAATTAAAAATGATAACAAACTAAATGAAGTACAAAGACAAGCTGCTATTACATCAGTGCTTGTTAAATTATTACCTAAAACTAATGCACACCAGCATTTAAAGGGTTCAGTACCACAAGAAGTAACATTAGATATTGCAAAAAATAAAGGCTATTCAGAAGAAGAACTAAATAAAATTGCAGAATCTTATGAAAGAGGGGCTAATGGTTATAATGACTTAAACGAATTTAATACTAATTACGGCACAATAGGTCGCCCAATTAAAACACCGGAAGATTACGAAAAAGCCATTAAAGGCATCTTAAATTATGCAATGAAACAAGGACAAATTGCGGTTGAAATTAGATGTGCAGTCGATAGCTTAAGAGATAGTAATAACAATTTACTTTCTGCAAGTGAAGGTGCAAAAAGTATTATAAATTCAATAGAAAAAGCTAAGGCTGAAATAAAAGCTAAAGGCTTAGAACCTCCTAAAACTGGGTTTGTATTTTTAACATATCGTGGCAGAGATTGGGAAAGCTCTTTAGATGATGCAGTCAACCAAGCAATTGAAGCTACAAAATCAGCAGTAAAACATCCAAACATGCGTTTTGGAATTGATATTGCAGGCCCTGAAGATACAGGATATCCTCCAAGTGCGTTTAAAGATAGTTTAGATATAATCAAAAAACACAATAAAGCAGTTGAAGATGGTTATGTTAACGCTGAAAAGATTGGAATTACAATCCATGCAGGAGAGACTCCTGAATATGACAATGGTAAACCAGGTTACAAAGCTGTAGAAGAAGCTATTGATTTAGGAGCTGATAGAATTGGACATGGGGTTCAAGCTGTTCTAGATAATAAAACAATGGAAAAATTAAAAAACTCAAATGCTACTGTTGAAATTTGTGGAGTTTGTAATATTCAATCAATTCCTAAGAATGCCCAAGGACACGAAAAACATCCTCTTGAAAGTTTTATAAGTAATGAAATACCAATTACAATTTGTACTGATAATGACGCTATTTGTGGAACAAATATTACAAAAGAATATCTTCAGTTTCTACTTACTGGTCATAAAGGTATTATGAATTGGAATAATATTAAACAAACAGCAAGACAAGGTATCAATAGTGCATTTTTAACAAAATCTGATAAAAAAGAAGCTTGCGAAATAATGGAAAATCGTATAAATAAAATACAAAAACTTTATGAAGAAGTTTTTACTGAAAAATAAAATCTAGCTTACATCTGCATTTTAGCTTTAAATGTAACAATTTGTTAAGCTCTAATATAAAAAGTGTAAAAAATACAAATTTTTGAATTTTTATAGTATTATATATTAGAAAGTTAGTTAATACATCTGAAATATAAGGAGGCACATGAATTGGCAATAGTTTCATCTTCAATTGACGCTTTAGAAGAGCAAAATCTTGATAAAGTTAATCTTGGACAACACGTCCTTGCAGAGTTTTTTGAATGTGATTCAAACGTTCTGAATAGTTTAGATAAAGTTGAAAAACATATGGTAGATGCAGCACTTGAATGCGGTGCAACAATCGTTCAAAAATGTTTCCACATGTTTAACCCATACGGAGTTAGCGGTGTGGTAATTATTTCAGAAAGTCACTTGGCAATTCATACTTGGCCAGAATTAGGATATGCAGCAGTAGATTTATTTACTTGTGGAACAAAATGTGATCCAAAAGTTGCATACGAATTCTTAAAGAAAAAATTCAACTCTAAAAATGCTTCTTTCACAGAACTAAAAAGAGGTATTATTGACAGAGAAACCCTTAAATTAGCTGAACAACCTTTTGAAGTTGCTGAACAATTCGAGGGGTAAATAGGGGTAAATTATATAAATTATAAAAAAAGACTTACTTATTAAAGTAGGTCTTTTTTAATATAAATTTACAATCTAAAGATTAATTTATATGTTTATATTAGAATATTCATATGAATTTAGATGCCGTTATTGATAGCCTATTATCACCTATAGCAGATAAAGTTTCAGCCCTAATTTTTTCCTATATAACAATAGGCGAAGTTAAGGTTGAGTTTTTGGTTGCACTATTAATAACAGCAGCTTTGTTTTTTACATTCAGAACAGGCTTTATCGGACTTTGGGGCTTTAAACACGCAATTAAACTAATAACAAACAATTATAAACATAAGAATGTAAACGGTTATCAAAGAAAGAAAAAAGGTGAGCTTTCTTCTTTTCAGGCACTTAGTGCAACAATTTCAGCTTCAGCAGGTATCGGTAATGTAGCAGGCTCAGCAGCAGCTGTATCAATTGGAGGTCCTGGCGTAATATTTTGGATGATTATCGCTGGGCTTTTTTCAATGGCACTAAAATTCTCTGAAGTTTTATTAGGCGTAAAGTTCAGACAAACAAACCCTGACGGCACTGTATCTGGTGGACCAATGTATTACATACCAATTGCATTTAGAGGCTTTGGAAAATGGGGTGAAAAAGTAGGTTTAAGTCTATCAAAAACATATGCAGTTTGCTGTATTTTTGCAATGATTGGCGGTTGGAACTTATTCCAAATCAATGCAATGACTGCGCAATTTACAGAAGTAACTGGTGGTGATAATAGTATTTTTGCTAATAACGGTTGGATATTAGGAACAATAGTTGCCATAATTACTTGGTTTACAATTATTGGCGGCATAAAAGCAATCGGTAAATTTACCTCTAAAGTAACGCCTGTAATGTGTTCATTATATGTCATAAGCGCATTTTTAGTATGCTTAGTTAATATTCATCATTTGCCTGAAACAATTGCTTTAATCATAAAAGAAGCCTTTTCTCCTCGTGCAATGACAGGCGGAGCTTTTGCTTGTTTATTATGGGGATTTAGACGTGCAATGTTTGCAAATGAATCTGGTCTAGGTACAGCTCCTATTGCTTTTAGTGCAGTAAACACTAACAAACCAGTTGCACAAGCTTTTATTTCAATGCTACAGCCTTTTGTAGACACCGTAATAGTAGGTGTTGCAACTGCATTCGTAATTGTTGTTTCACAGGCATATCTATCAGTTGAAGGAATAGCAGGTATTGAATTAACATCAAATGCTTTTGCTACAATTTGTCCTTGGTACCCGATTTTATTAACAATTATGGCAAGTTGCTTTGTTTTATCAACAATGCTTTGCGGATCATATTATGGCGTTAAAGCTTGGAACTTTTTGTTTGGTGAAAGCAAGGCTAAAACAAGAACTTTCCAAGCAATCTACTGCTTATGTATAATTGCAGGTTCTGCAATGAACTTCCAATCAATTATTAACCTTTCAGATGCTGTAACATTATTTTTAGCAGTTCCGAACTTGATTGCTGTGTTTATTTTGTCTAATATAGTAATTAAAGAACTCAAACGTTATTGTGAAAAATATAATATAGGAAAAAGATTTATTAAATTTATATAAAAACTCAAAAGGAGTGTGTATTATGCGTATCAACCCAGTCTCAAATCAAAATTTTAAAGCATTACAAATTAATAGCGCAAATGAATTTACAAAAAAACAAACAGATGTTCTTGATAATATTATTGTAAAATCTCATTTACCACAAGAAAATTACAATAAGCGTTCCATTATACAAATGCTAGAAGAAGATTACGACATCAACCTTTATGCTGACGCCAATGGAGATAAAAAATCTGTTAACATTTTCTTTGCAGAAAAATCATATTTGAATGGAGAACTTAGTAAATTACAAAGACTTACACCAGTTGGAATATATGATGATAAAGAACATGCTTTTGATGTTATAGATATTGAAAATTCTCTTATTGAATTAGAACACGGAAGAGGTAAAAATTTTGCGGGTTCACTTGCAACAATGGCATTAGCCCTCGGAATTGTATTAATAGCAGCTCTTTCGGTATTTAACATTGCTAAGACAAAAAACTCCAATAAAGCTATTGAAACAATTACAAATGTAAAAAATATCGCTACTGATAGCTTAGATAAAATACAAAAAGATACAATAAAATTTTTTGATGCAATAAAAAAATAATTTAATATAATCTTTACTTGCAGGGGTAAAATATATATTGTAGAATATTCTTACTGTTAATTTGTAAGGGGAATTTTTATGCCGAAAATATATTTTGTAGACGTAACAAACAGAGATGGAGTACAAACTTCAAGGCTAGGCTTAGCAAAACTTCAAAAAACATTAATAAACCTTATGCTTGATGATATGGGAATTACACAATCTGAATTTGGATTCCCAACAACAATGCACGAATTGAATTATTTAAATGCGAATTTAGATTTGGTAGAACGTGGTGTTATTACAAAAACTAAATTATCAGGTTGGATGAGAGCTATATCAAGTGATGTTGAATTATCTTTCAAAAACTGTCCAAAATTACAATATTGCAATCTTTCTCAATCTACATCAGAACAAATGATAATGGGCAAATATTTAGGCAAAAAGACTCCTGATGATATTCTAAAAATGACTTGTGAAGCTGTTGAAACTGCTGTTAGCAAAGGTGCAAAAATTATTGGCGTAAACGCAGAAGATGCTTCAAGAAGCGATTTGGATTACTTGATAAGATTAGGTAAAGAAGTAAAAAAATGTGGTGCTTATCGTTTTAGATATTGCGATACTTTAGGTTATGAAGATCCACATACAACTTATACAAGAATTTATAGACTTGCAAAAGAAACCCAAATGCCGATTGAAATGCACTTCCACAACGATTTAGGAATGGCAGTTGCTTGTTCTGTCGAAGGTGCAAGAGCAGCTCTCGATGCAGGCGTTGATGCTTATATTAATACAGCAATTAATGGGATGGGAGAACGTGCTGGAAACGCTGATTTAGTTTCTTGTCTGCTCGCAACATTAAAATCTGCTGGGTTTAAAAATAGCGAAAAAGTTATTGACGAAAATATTGACCTTTCAAAAGCATGGAAGCTAGCTAAATACACAGCTTACGCTTTTGGTTTACCAATTCCTATTAACCAACCTGCTGTTGGTGATAACGCTTTTGCTCACGAATCAGGTATTCACGCAGATGGCGCATTGAAAGATAGAAGAAATTATGAGTTGTATGACTTTGAAGAACTTGGACGTGGAGAGCCTGAAATCATTGAAACTGGTAGAATGATTACAACTGGCGAATACGGCGGAATTAAAGGCTTTAGAAACGTATACGACAAACTTGAACTTGAGTTTAGGGATGAAAACGAAGCTAGAAATATTCTTGAGCTAGCTCGTTATGCAAACGTACATACTCAAAAGCCTTTGACAGATAGCGAGTTGAAGTTTATTTATCACTATCCTGATATAGCAGCTAGAGTAATGACAGTATCACCATTCTATAATCCAGAAGGTGAACTTGAAAAGAGATTACAGGAAGCTAATCTTAAGACTTCTGCGCATATAATCTAGATTCTCAATAAGATAATAAAAACAGGTGAGTTTCCTCACCTGTTTTTTCGTGTTTATTTAATGTTTAAATTATAGATATTTTGCATAAAGGTTTTTCATTAAGTTAACAACGTATTCTGTGCTTATTAAGATTTCATATGAGTTATTTATCATTGTATTTTCTAACAATACCACAGGATATGCTGCAGATGGTCTTAAATCTAGTTTCTTTTCTCTATCTCTGCTTTGTTTTGCCCAAGATACTGTTTCGTCACCAATTTTAAAGCTTTCTTCGTGGTTTCTACCACCTTTATCTTGTAAAGCATTAATATAAGTCTTCATATGAGCATTAGCAGCTTTTTCAACATCATCTAGCTTATTAGTTAAGCCTTCTGCTTTCATAGCCTCTTTAATATTTTTAATTAATGAACGAACGTTACTAATTGCATTATTTTTTACAGTTGTTATACTGTGGCTAGAATCTTTACCACTTGTAACATAATCTTCACCAAAATATGTAAACTCATTGATAGCTTTTGTTTTGTCAATTTCGTCTTGCGAAGGAGCATTCTTAATAACTTCTTCATCACCAGCAACGGCTTTGTTGTAGAATTCTTCCATCTTAGAAGCTACAAATTCAACATTGATTTTGTATTCATAAGAATTATTTATTCCTGAATTTTCTAATAATACAATTGGAGTATCAAAAGTTGGCATTAATGATAAATTCTTTTTATTACCCCTAGTTTGCTTACCAAAAGAAACTCCTTCATCAAGATCTCTTGTAAAATCTTCTTTAAGATTTATATTGTACCATTTTTCACCAGTTTTATCTATAAGACCAGTCATATATTCTTGTGTAGATTTCATTGCAGCTTTAACATAACGTTCATTCAAGCCTTCAGAAATCATATCATCAGCGATTTTAGTAATTAATTTATTTACTTCTTCTTTAGCAGCTTCTTTAGCAGCTTTAAGGTCATGGCTCTTATGTACGCCAGAGCTAATTGTAGTGTCGTCTGATACATAATCATAATCATCTGTACCATCTACTTTATCGTCATCATCAACGTCATCAACGTCATCTGCTTTCTTATCTTCAGCAATTCTCTTAAGTATTGCAGTATGTACTTCTGCTACCCAACCGCTTACTTTATCTTTTCCTTCAGCAGCTAAGTCTTCAACATTCAATGCGCTAACACTTACGCCAACAACATCTTTAACAATGTCAGCAAAGCCTCTTTCAGAAGCATCTTTAAAGTAACCTAAAGCAATTTTTGCATATTGTTCATTACGTTTTGCATCGTCAGCAATAAAGCTATTTAACAATGTATTTACTGATTCATAAGTTGAGAACACTTTATTTTCTTTTGTATCTTCACCAACGCCAGCTGCTGTATATCCATTTTGGAAATTATCAGCTACTCTTATTGCTACTTGTTCTTTTGCTTCAACTAAGATTTTAGCCCAAGCTTCATCAACATCAACTTTACCATCAGCATAAGTACCGAATTCTCTAACTCTAGCAAGAATATCAGATTGAATAGCCTCTACAAATTTACCATTTGTAATCAAGTCTTTTAATTCTTGAGCTGCTACTTCATTTAAAATAGCGTTTGTTAATTCACCATTATTGATTTTTGTTTTAATTGCATTTTCAAAATTTGCCCAAGCTTCTGCTTCATCAATTGCAGCTTTTAAAGGATCTTTAATTTCTGCACAGATTTCTACTGGTGTTAAATTTTTCAATGCATTATAGCCTTCTGATGAATAAATATCATATTTCTTAGGAAGATCTTTTTCTCTATATTTTTTAACAAATTCTTTTACAACATCTGGGTATTTGTTAGCATTAGGAATTGTAGAGTTCAACAAAGCAACTGCTTGATTAATTTTTCCCTCTAATTCAACTTGTAATGCTGCAATTTGAGCTACTGTTGGTTGTTCATTAGGACCAACAGGAGCGATGCTTTCACCATTTTCATTTACTTTTTGTACAGTTTCTAAGTATGTTTTAATTTCAGCTTCAACATCTTTAATAACTTGTTGTAATACTTCTGCGATTGGTTTATCACCAAAATCTGGCATATTAGCAATATATTGATTTACTATATTTTGAATATTAGTATCAGTTTCAATATCATAGCCCATTTCAGCAAGTTTACCAAAAGCTCCTGCTTTTAATTCAGCAATTCTTTGATCTTTAGCGACATGAGCTGTTGCAACTTTATAAACTTGTTCTGTACGTCCTTTTTTAGACATATAATCAGCAAAAGTTTTTGCTTCTGGACGACCAGCTTTTTGCCAAGCTACTAATTCTTCACGTAGCATTGTGCTTACCATGTTGTTCCAGCTATCAATAAATTGTTTATCTGAACAATTAGCACTGAAAGGATTTAATTTTAAAGCTTGTGCGTAGATTGTTTCTAAATCAATATAATCATTTAAGTCAGATTCCATATTTGCAAACTCAGTTGCATTAAGGTTATTAACACCTTTTACAGTGTTACCTCTGTGAGTAAATTCAACTTTATCCGTATCAACTGAGTTCCAGAAAATGTTCATATCAGCGTTGCTTAAAGCATCACCATTCATTACATCTGAATATTCAGATTTGATAAAATTAACAAATTCATTATAGCTAATTATTCCATCGCTATTACCATACTTTTTATCAGCGTATTTTTGCCAATCATTATCTTGGTTACGTTGAGTTCTAGCTAAGAAATGATACACTTTTGAATTTCCGATAGAAGTTGTCATATTCTACTCCTTTTTTTCCCTTTTCGTTATTATTTATTATGTATTACGGCATTTTTTTCAAAAACTTTAATGATTTAAGACATATTGTTACAAAAGTTTACAATTATTAAAAAAGTTGTAAAATTAAATTAGATTAAGTATAATTAACAAGCTTATATAAGCATTTGTAACAAATCTGCCGAAAATTGTAACAAAATAGCAATTATAATGAATGAGAATACTTTATTAAAATGTGTCGGATTATATAGAAGGATACGTGTCGTTGAAAGTACAAAACAGTATTAATGGCCAAAACAACTATAAAAAAAGCGTTATACTAGAACAAAAACTAGGTAATGAGGTCAAAACAGAGCCTAATTTTAAAGGTATTGATTCCCTATTGAGTAGCGCAGGTTTTGTAATGAATGGTATTGAAAAGGGAGGTTTTTTAACTTCATTCTTAATTCAAGACACTTTAGGAATGACTGCTCCTCGTGTTGGCGCAGGTTTTTTGCGTGACAAAGAGGTTACTGGTAAATATAACAAGCAAGAGGGCTTTGAGGTTTTACTTAGGGAAGGCTTAACAGGACCTTTAATGATGGCTGTTGCACCGACTTCGTTATTAATTGCAGCTGCATTTGGTAGAACAACAAGCGTTAACACAAGATTAATTAGAAGATTAGGTGAAAACCTTAAAGATTTACTTCTTAAATCTGATATTGACAATACAATAATCAAAAATAAAGATAAAATCACAGAAGAATTCTTTAATTTGAATATTAAACAAATCTTAGAAAATACTCTTGGAAAAGAAAATTTCTCTGACCAAACAGTTAAACACATAGTTGATAAATTAAAAAATATTGATAATGTTCCTGCAAACTTGAAGAAAGGAAAACATCGTTCAAATACAATTTCTGAAATTACTGAATATATCAACAATATTAAATTTAGTTCTTCAGATGATTTGAACTTGCTTAACAAAGTTCGCTTTGGTAAAGAAAATAATGTAAAAGAATTTTCAACAAGTGACACATTGGATGCATTGCTCAAATTCACTGATGAAGCTATCACTAGCAATAAAAACTTTGAAAAACTTTCTGCAGAAGGCGCTGAAAACATCAAAGATGCAGCTGTTACAAAACGTATACTTACAACAATTGCAACTGTTGCATCAACCCTAGGTATAATGTCTGTTATACCAAAAATCTACGCACGAAATGATATTGCACCAGGTGCTAGAACTGCTATGGAATTAGCAGAAGCTAAAAAAACAGCTAACAGCAACAATCAGAAAACTAATTCTGTAAATACTGATGAACAAGTTGCATTCAAAGGTAGAGGGGACAAAGGTCTTTTATCTAAAATTGGTAAAAAATTAAATAAGATATCAAAAGAGAAATTCGCTAGTCAATTAGAATATAACGGCCATAATTTCACACCAACACTTATGACAGGATTATCACTTGGCGGTTTACTTGCACCTAGAGGTTTACGTGCTTATAACCGTGCACAAGTCAATGAGGATGGTAAAAAAGACCTGACTGAATTGTATGAAATCCTAATCCGTGACGTATCTTCTAGTATTTCAGTAGTATTCTTAGTGCCATTACTTACTAGGGCTTGTGTAAATGCTTATGAAGAAAATTCAGGTTTTGTCCTTATGCATAAAGACAGAACTAGAACTGGTATGCAAAGATTTATAGATTTGATTAATCCTTTCAGTAGTGCACAAATATTTACAAACTCTGAATTTGACGCTTTATACAACAATGTAAATACTCAAGAAAAAATGGTTAATTTCTGCTCATTCATCGAGAAAAATGGCGGAGATTTAGACAAAATTCTTTCTAAATCAGAAAATCTTAAAACTCTTATTTCTGAAGGTAAAATTACATTGCCAGATGTTAGTGGTCTAGATAAAAACGCAAGAAACTCTAAAATTAGAGCTTATTTTGAAAACCTCGGCAAAGACGGTAAAATCTCAAAAGAAAATATCAACGAAATGATTGAAAAAATAATGAAAGGTTCTACTGAAATTAAAGACGGCAAAATTAGACAAATATTGAAAAAATTAAATTTGGCTAAGAGTACTAAAACAATAACTAAAAATCCAATACTTTCATTTGCAAAAGGATTAAATTCTGTTCCAGGTTTAGTTGCAACATTCTTGATTTCACCATTTGTATTAGGCTGGCTAATTCCAAGAGCAACATACGCTAATACTAGACGTATTCACGAAAATAATGTAAAAGAAAAAGAAGCTAAAATTAATGCATAATTACAGATAGCTAGATAAGATAGATTTCACATAGTTCTGAGTCTCTGCATAGGGAGGAACTCCATCATACTTATCAACAGCTCCTGGACCAGCATTGTAAGCTGCAAGTGCTAAAATTATGTTTCCATTGTATTTATTAAGCATTGATTTTAAGTATTTTACGCCACCTTCGACATTCTGTTCAGGATCCATTGGATTTGCAACCCCTAATCCTTTAGCAGTTGCAGGCATAAGTTGCATTAATCCCATTGCTCCAACTTTTGACTTCGCATTCGGGTTAAAACCTGATTCTTGTTTTACAACAGCATTAACTAATTTTTCATCAACACCATGTTTTTGACAAGCACGGAATATTATGTCTTGGATTTTTGATTTTGTTGGCAGTTCAGCTCCTTGTGGCTTTGAGACAGAATTTGAATAGATTTGAGCATTTACTCTCATAGCAGGATTTGTAAGTAAATCACCAAATTTCGTTTTTGCAGAAGCTTGTAAAACTTTATCAAAAGACTGTATTCCTTTATCTTGCATTTCTAAAGGTGTAGCTTTAGACACTGGTGTCCATTGAGAGTTAATATTATTTATCTGATTATTCATCTGAACAGCTCGTTGCATTGCACTTGCTTGACCAGATGTCGATAATAAATTTTGTATCATTGATGAAAACATAATTAGTCCTTTCAATATTAGTAACGAACTAAAAGCATGCAAACTTTATTTTTTTTTATAAAAAATCCACTATTTAGTTTAATTATTTTCAGTTTTAAGTCAATTAATAAATGTTAAAATTATAGATTTTTTTCTTAATTTATGGTAATATTACACTCATAGTGAGGGAGAGTGTTTAAGTGAATAACGATATTTTTTTGATAGAAAATTCTGATTTAGATTTAGTAAAAGAACTTTGTGCTTGCATTAGCGAAGCAGATAAAAGAAATAGCGCTGTTGCAAATATGTTAGCAGCTGAAATAGCTAAAAAATATTTTACTGAAATAGACGTGGATTCTGTTACATCATTACATGAAATTCCACAGGTTTTAGAAGATATTGAAATTTCAGATATTTATATAAAAAACAATTATATTGACGTAAGATTATACTTTGAAAACGAACCAATTTTCGTCCCAGAAAGTCATTTTAACTACAACATTGCGCCTCTTGCGTATATGTTTATTAAGGTTAACGAAGAATTATCTTCTGCAACCGTAACAGGCTTTGTTTTAGCTTCATCAATAGATTCAAGCAAGGCACAGAATGGCTATATAACTATTTCTGAAGAAGATTTAATTTCATATTATGATTTAGAAAATAACCTCGCTTATAATGAAATTGAAGATACTAATGACGAGTTTGATATTGAAATATTCAATTATCTAGACAATAAGCTCGAAAATAAACCTGAATTTTATAATGCATTACTTAAATCACCAGATGCAAGAACAAAATTAAAAAATGCAGCTAAAGCTAAGTTAATTTTCAATTTTGTCTCTATTACAAAAGAAAATAATAACACCACTTCTGGTGAAAATACTTCGTTAGAAACATCTAGTGAAGCTGAAGTACTTGATATTGATTCTCAAGAAGTTACCCTAGCGGTGCAAGAAGATACTTTCTTGGTTGATTCTGATGTTGAAGATTCAATTACTCTTGATTTTAGCGATGAAAACCAGCTGGAAGAATTTGACTCCAATATAGATCTTGAGTCTAGTTCAGAAGATGAAAATGCTGAAATTATTACTTTAGATATGAACGATTCTTCAGATGACCTTATAAGCAATAATGACGAAATAACATTAGAACAAGCAGATGACATTGTTGCTCTTGGACCTGACACTATTTACGACGAGAATCAACAAGACAATGACAGTATTGACTTGTTTGCTGAGAATACAGAAGAAGAACAAATATCTGTTGTTGAAGACAACATTGAAGAAGTTGACCTAGCTATTGAGCAAGATATTATCGAAGATTTCTCGATTGAAGGCAATAGCAATGATAAAGAAGAAACCTTTGAAATTGTTGAAGATAACACTATAGAAGATTCGGTAGAGATCATTGAAGATAATTCAGACAACGCTGATATTCAACAAAATAACGATGTTGAAATTGACGTACAAAATGTTCCTGAAGAATTAAATAATATTGTTGAAAATATAGACTCAAACGTAGAAAATTACTCTACCAATACCACACCAAGCCTAAATTCACTAGAAAACGCAATTGAAGAAGCTGTTGATGAAGATGATTTGATGAAAAGCTTAGAAGAAGAGGTAGGTGTTGAAAGAGAAAATATAATACCTGAGCAAGAAAAAGCACCAGAAAATGAGCCTCTGCCAGCTTCACCAGAAATTGATGCACTTTTCAATGAAAAACTTGGTAGTAACTCTGGTAATAAAACATATAAAACCCAACAGAGAAAAGGTAATCCACTTACATTTATTGGTATCGTAGCATTATTAGGAGCTCTTGGTTATTTTGGATATACTAAGTATTTTGCTACAGGCCAAATAAACAACATAATTCCAACAAAGGCTAAAAATACTGCGGCGGTAAAAACTGAAAAAGAAGTCATAGCGCCAAAACCTGTTCCAATGCCTAACGAAACAGTCGAGAATGTAAAAACTACGCAACAAACAGAAGAAGCTGTTTCAGAAACAATTCCAGCAATTGAAAATAATCTAGACACATCTGTACTTGTTTCTAATTTATCAGTAAAATGGGAAGTTCCAGCTGGTTACATTTCAAGTGGCACAGCAAAAAGGTATTTTACAAAATTAGGAAAAATCTTACAACTTAATTTAAAAACAGAGCTATTACTACTTAGCAAACCACCTTTGACAAATAAGATTTGTGTTGAATTAACATTTAATAAAGCAAACCAAAAATTTGAAGTCAAAGACATAACCGTATCAAGCGGAGAGAAGAATATTGATGAAATTATAAAAAGCACAGTTAATAATGCTTTAAATATTAATCTAAATATGAACATGAGCGTTTTTGAGAATATACCTGGCAATCCAGTATTAGAAATTAATTTATAGGGAATATAATATGGAAGAAAAATATTACGAAATCATTGTAAAATTAGTAAAAAATCATAGAAAATACCCAGGATTAGAAGCAATCCTTGAAGATATTGTTGCTGACGTGCACGAACGTGCAAAAATTGTTATGAATAATGTTTCTAATTCTGAAGTCGTAGAAACATACTTAGCAAAGATTGTGTCTTCTTCTATTATTACTGTACCTAAAAAATTGAATTTTAATACTAATATAAATCACAAAGTAATTACTACTAATAGCACAACTTTATCACCAAGGATTTTAGAGTCAAAAACCGAAGTAAAAGAAAATATTGAACAAGAAAACAATATGCTTGAGGAGTTAGTAGAAGAACCTATTAAATCAGAAAATGAGATAATACTGGAACAAAAGTCTCAGGATAATGTCGATATTTCTTTAGTAGATAAAATGATTAATGGAGTAGACAGTAGTAAAGAAAACGATAATCTATTCATTGAAGAAACCACTTTTGAGATGGAAGAAACTGCTTTAGATTTTGAAGACCTTGACAATATCGAAATTATTGAAGAAACAGAATATAATTCTACTGAAACTAACGATATAGTTATTGAAGATACTACAGAATCAATTATTGATGAAGCTGAAGCTATTGTTGAAGAAGCTGATGAAATCGAAACTATTGATGTAGTTGAAGATCAGGAAGAATTTTTACTGGATGAAACTGAAACTATTGTTGAAGATGCTGAAGAAATAGAGACTCTTGATATAGTTGAAGAGCAAGAAGAATTTTTACTGGATGAAGCTGAAGCCATTATAGAAGAAATTGATGAAATCGAAACTATTGATGTAGTTGAAGATCAGGAAGAATTTTTACTAGAAAATAACGATACAAGTGTAAAAGCAGAACTTGTAACTGAAAATAATTCAATGACATCTCCTAATTATCAAGTTTTCAATTATGAACCTGAAGAATTAGCATTTGATAAAGAATACATCGAAACTGCTATAATAGATTTATCTAAGAAAAAGCCTGACGCTAAAATAATAGATATCATTGATTTAAAATATAACAAAAATCATTCAGTAGAAGAAATCGCAACAACATTAAATTTAGATGTCACTTTTGTAGTCGAAGTTCTGAGTGATGTCATTGATACCATAAAGGATTAGTAATATATGCTCTGCCCAAAGTGCAAAAAAGAAATTAAAGACAAGTCATTAAAATGTGAATTTTGTGGTGCCAAAATAGGTTCACTTTGCACTAATTGTGGGGCATTTAATCTTATTACAGCAACTGAATGTAATAGCTGTAAAAAAGTACTTTTGAAAATATGCAGCGAATGTAATTCGGCAAACTTACCTAACGCAAAAAAATGTAGAAAATGTGGCATTGAATTTATTACAGAACATTTAAAACCAACTTCTGGAAACAATCAATATAACTTAGGAAACCTAAATTCACAACAAAAAGTTAAAGCATTACTTCTAGAAGGTATTAAAAATATTGATCAAAAAATTATTACGATTTCAGGCGAAAGCGGAACAGGCAAAAACCTTATTATTAGGACAGTTGCAAACGAATTAAAAAATGCAAATCTAATATGGTTTACTGGGCATTGTACACAAATTTCTCAATTATCACCACTAGGATATTTTCAAGACTTATTACTTACTTTTTTTAATATTAATAACTTTTGTCCAGATACACTACAATTTAAAAAGAGTTCATTACGTTTTTTTAGACAAGATTTTCCAACATTATCTAACAATGAGATATTAGATTTACTCAACCTGCTTTATCCTGATAATACCGACTTTTACGAAAATATTTATATCAATAAAGCTAATACTTTTAATATATTAAAAAAAGTTATTATAACTATTTTAGAAAAAACAAAAGCAATTTTTGTAATTGACAACTTTGATTACATAGACGGTATGTCTTTTGATTTTCTAAAAGAACTACTTAGCGACAGTTTTGTTTTAGAACGATGCAAATTTATTTTCACAACACAAAATCAAAAATCTGGATTGGGTTTTATACAAACTCCTAATTTAGAAGAACAAAACTACTTAGATTTATCAATCTCATTATTTACACCGATGCAAATTGAGACATTCTTTAAACAATATAAAGATTTTAAATTCGGTAAAGATTTTGTAAATTTAGCTACAAAAATTTCCTCGGGGAATCCTGCTATATTAGAACAGATAGTTCTAGCACAACTGGACTTACAAAATATAAACTTAAAGCAAATTACATATAATGACTTTGATTCATTAATTAAATTACGCTTAGAGATACTTAGAACAACAGATTTACCTGCATATAGAATGTTAATTGCAATGTCTGTTCTAGGCACAAAATTTTATCCTGCTATGTTAGAGAGCTTTGATAATAACTCAACTTCAGAATTTGAAAGGATAATTGAAGCACTTGTAAACAGAGGCTTTATAACTCAATTAAACAATTTATCATTTGAGTTCAAATCATTTAATTTCTGGCGAAAAATAGTTTCTATAGTTAAAAATGATGAGTACTTTGAAGAAATACTTAATATCTTATATGAAATTATAAGCATATACAAGCAATCAACTTTAGCTTTATTGGGTTATATTGTTCAAAAACTAAACAATAATGACCAAGCGTTTGAAATTTGGACTCACCTAATGAAACACGCAAACTACATTGGAGATATTGGTTTGCATATTATTGTTCAAAAACAAGCTCTAAAACTTATTGAAAATAAGGCTGGTGCATTCTTTCAAATTGTCAAAAAAAATATATATACAAGAATTGGTAAGTTGCTTGAACCAATTGACCACGAAGCTGCATTTGAGTATTTGCAAAATGCTATAATGATGCTAGATGATACCGAAGAAACAAAACATATTGAACTATTAGGCTACTTAGCATCTTGTTCTATGAAAAAAGGAAATTATTGGGGAGCTATTGAGTGCGCAGATAGCGTAATAAATAAACTTCCAGACAATATGGGTATAGAAAAAACTCTCATTAAAGCTAGACAAATATCACCTCTATTAAAACTTGGAAATTATGGACAAGTTATTAATTTAATAGAAACTGAAATTATTGAAGAAATTGAAACCCTAATAAAAAAAGGAAAAGATTTAAAAATTATAAAAATAAACGACTTATTTGAAGTTTGGATTTCAATTTATTTTGATTATACTGAGGCCCTAATTTTCCAAGGTAACAACAAAGCCTTTGATATTATCAGCTCAATATACGAAATCCTAGATAAAAATAAGATTTCTGATCCAAAATTTATTTGCAAAACACACTTATTATTAGCTTTAGCTAATACTGTCAAAGGTGATATAAAGATTTCGAATAAGATATTAAATGATATTTTAAACGAGTTTTCTCTTGATACAATGGATGAATTTATCGTTTCACGCTGGAATTTAATCGATATTTTAAATAAATTTTTCTTAAAAGATTATAACACCCTACATCAAGAACTTTTTGATGTTACAGCTTATGCAAATAATATTAATGATACATTCACTAAAAACATACTTAAAACACTATTAGCAAAAATTTTAAAAGATAACAATCAAACCAAAAGAGCTCTTGAAATACTTGAGGAACAAGTTGCATATTTTGCTAACGAAAAAATAAGTACTGGTGTTTTGCTATCTTGGTATTTGATTGCAAAAATCAAATTAATCACAAGTGGAACACAGTTTGCATTAGATATTGCGAATAAAGCAATAGATATCGCACAATCTCCAAGTATTAATAATTATTATTTTATTGCACTATTTAATAAATTAATTGGTGAAATTTATCTTGCAAAGCAAGACTTTGATTCATCTAAAGTTTATCTTGAAAAAGCAATTCTAATATGCAAAAAGTTTGACCTTCAATATGTTTTAGCTAAAACATTCCTACAATGTGCAAAATTATACCAAGAAAAAGCGCTTCCAAAGAGTGCAGAGCGTAGTAACTATATAAAACAAGCACTAAAAATGTTCCAATTAGCCAAAAACATACCAATAGTTGCAGATCAGCCTGCATTGCAAAAAAACATTAAAGAAGATTTAAACATTTTAACCTCATTTTGCAAATTAAACGGCATAATTCTAAAAAAAGAATCTAAGTAAGCTATGAATAATCCGCAGGATTTCCAGAATAATCTTCAATAGCTTCTTGTGCTTCAATAATTTCTAGCGGTAAGTCCGTCGGGTCATATCCTCTATATGCTAATGCTCTTTTATTAATTTCATCAATTGCCATTGGACCAGTTAAGACTTCGACAACTTCGCCATTCTTATCTAAAATCTTTAAGCGAGGTATCTCAACCCCTTGTGGCGTTTTGAAACCCATTAACAAAATCGGGCCATATTCGCCGAATCCATCTTTTATTTCAAAATAAACTTCTTTTAAATTTTCATTATTAAGACAAGCTAATGCAACATTATTACAAGTTTCACGCTGAACCCAATCTTGCACAGTTGAAGTTTCATTTAAAAGACCTTCAAGCTGTTCTCTCGTAGCATTAATTCTTCTATATAATGGGTCCCCACCTCTGCCTACAGCAACAGGCCCACGCTGACGCGGCATCTGAATCTGATAATTAGATTCATCAATTATTTTATGTTCTTGTGAAGCACCTTGGTTTGTAGGTTGACCATCTTGCATATTTTCTGCCATATCATTACTCCTTATAAACCCTATAACGGCAAAATCGGATAAAAACTTTAATTTTTATCCGATTTTGTTACAAAAATTAATAATTTGTTATTTTAAAGATCAATATCGTCTTCTGTTTCAGGCTCTGGAGCGTCTGGTTCCGCAACAGTTTTAGTTAATTTTTCATTTAACTCTTGCAGTGTTATTGATTTATCCATTTTCTTTAATGCATTTAATACTGCTAACTTGTAATCAGCATCATCACGATTTTTAGGATTATCCATAATTTCACCAATCTTTTGTCCTAAAAATCCCATTACAACAACTGCAGGAACTAAAATTACTGCAGTAGCTATAATTGCATGCAAATCAATTGTCCCAATTTTAACAAAACAAATTGTTCCAATTATTAACATTGTCATTATTACAAAGAAATTACGTATCTCAATGGTATAACCCATTATTTGAATTCTCCATATCTTTTTTCATACAGAATTGTATAAGCGTCATTTTATCAATATTACTTAGATTAGTAAATCTTCCAGAAATAGTATATAAACCATTATCACCCTTTTCAACACGAATTAGTTGATATTTACATTTAACTTCTTGTTCATTATTTAATTTAATCACAACGTTGTATTCGTACTCAATATTTACATTTTCTGGAGTCTGAAGTTTCATACCACCAGCAGATAAGTCTAATGAACGAACTTTGTGAACTGTTTCACCATAAACTAATTCCATATCCTCAATAAATTTAATACGAGTAAATTTACGTCTTTGTAAGAATCTATGTTTTACAGGGTTTGCAATACTTACAACATTATTTTCTACATCTGTTATATAAGATTCAAAATATAAATAGCCATTTGATGTTAGAGAATAAAAGTCACACACATGGTTCTTAATTAAACCTTCTGGTTTATATTTCATCTCCATACGAAAACCATCATTACTAACCTCTAAAACCCTACCTACGTTAGAATTTTTAAAATCCTGAGGGGTTATCGTTACTAGTTGTTCTTCTTTAACAAGTTCTCTCATCTTATATATCCTCTCTTTCTTAAGGTTTAACAACACCAACAGATTTTACTTTTACATTTGGACTTATCTCGTGATATGACATAATTGCAATTTGTGGATAAGTTCTTTCTACCAACTTTCTGAATAATAATCTTATCGGAGATGAGCAAAGAATAACAGGCTGATTACCAGTTGCAGTTATTGCTTTTTCAAGCTCTATATTAAGTTTATCATACAATGCCCTAGAAAAGCTAGGGTCTAATGTTACACTCGTACCATCTGGGCTAGCACCTTTTGCAATAGTATTCTCAATTTCTGGAGAAAGTGTTATTACATAAAGTTCACCAGTATCTGCAAGATTTTGTTTACAAATATTTCTGGATAAAGCTTGCCTTACATGTTCAGTTAAAAAGTTAGGGTTTTTATTAACCTTAGATTGCAAGCTTATTGTTTCTAAAATTGTTTTCAAATCTCTAATAGCAACATTTTCCTTTAACAAATTTTGTACAACAATTTGAACATCACCAATAGATATATCTTTCATTAAATCGTCAACATAATCTTCTGAAACTTCTTTTTTAAGATTATCAATAAGTTGTTGAATATCATATCTAGAAATAATTTCATAGGCACATTTTTTAATAACTTCTGTAATGTGAGTAGAGATTACAGCAGAAGCTGAAACTACAGTATATCCAGACATTTCAGCCAAGTCCTTATCTTTATTTTCAATCCATAGTGCAGGCAATCCAAAAGCAGGTTCTATTGCGTGAATACCATTAATTGTAAGATTACCAACTGGATCTCCTGCACACATAGCTAAGTACCTTTCTGGATAAACTTCACCAGACTCTAACGCCACGCCTTTGAGCTTAATTTGATAAGAATTAGGTGAAAGCTGAAGGTTATCTCTAACCCTAATTGATGGTAAAACAATCCCCAAATCAAGAGCTGTTTGTCTACGTATTTGAGCAATACGTTCTAGCAAATCTCCACCCATTTCCACATTTAAGAGCTGAACTAATCTATAACCTACTTCAATTTCAATAGTATCAACATTAAGAAGTTCCATAACGCTCTCTTTTGTAGCTTTAGCTTTTCTTTCTTTTTTACCTAGTTTTTCTTGTTTTTCTTGTTCTACCTTCGCTGCTTCTTCTTTTTGTTGATTTAAAGTCTTTTCTTTAGTTTTGAAAAATGCTGCGGCACCAGCAACACCAGCTATCAATAAGAATGGTAAAGTTGGCATGCCCGGAATAATACCAATTGAAGCTAGCATACCAGCAACAACTCCTAATACTCTAGGATCAGAAAACATCTCATTTTTAATATCAGTAGATAAAGACTCATCCTTACCTGTCGCACGAGAAACAATCAAACCAGTTGCAGTAGAAATTAATAAAGCAGGGATCTGAGATACCAAACCATCACCTACTGTAAGAATCGTATAAGTATTAAGAGCTTGATGTATGTCCATCTTTAATTGTAATAACCCAATAACCAAGCCACCAACAATATTTACTATTGTTATAACAATACCAGCAGTCGCATCACCCTTAACAAACTTTGAAGCACCGTCCATAGTACCATAGAAATCCGTTTCTCTCTCTAACTTACGGCGTCTTTCTTTCGCTTGTTCCTCATTTATTAAACCTGAGTTTAAATCCGCATCAATACTTAATTGTTTACCTGGCATTTTATCTAATGTAAAACGTGCAGATACTTCTGCAACACGAGTTGCACCACCTGTAATAACCATAAAATTGATTAATACAAGTATACAAAATATAACCGCACCTACAACATAATTACCACCGACAACGAATTCACCAAAAGAACTAATAACACTTCCAGCTTCTCCATTTAATAAAATTAAACGAGTTGAACTAACGTTAAGTCCTAATCTGAACAGAGTTGCGATAAGCAATACAGTAGGAAATGATGAATAGTCAAGCGGTTCTTGAGTATATAAACATACTAATAGAATAACTACCGCTAATGAAATATTAACAGTTAGAAGGATATCTAACATCGCTGCTGGTAGAGGAATTACCATCATACAAACAATGACAACTAAGCCTATTGCTAGGACAATATCATTGTTTTTAAGTATATTAGATAACTTATTTAGCTCCATCCTCTCCTAACTATTCCCCTTTCTTACTATTGTACACGTAAGCAAGGATTTCAGCAACAGCTACGTACAAGTCTGATGGTATTATACCATCAACAGGCACAGAATTATAGAGTGCACGTGCAACCGGTCTATTTTCAACTATTGGAACATTATGTTGTTTGGCAATATCTCTAATTTGAAAAGCCAAGTAATCAACACCTTTGGCAACAACAATTGGCACCGGAGCTTTTGTTTTATCATACTGAATTGCAACAGCATAATGGGTTGGGTTAGTTACAACAACATCTGCTTGTGGTACTGCTGACATCATTCTTTGACGAGCCATTTGCATTTGAATACCCTTGATTTTTGCTTTAATCTTAGGGTCCCCTTCAGTATCCTTATGCTCATCTTTAACTTCTTGCTTCGTCATTTTAATAGACTTTTCATACTCATAAGTTTGGTATTTTTTATCAATATAACCTAAAATAAGCATTGCTAAACACATATTAATAATCATGCTAATTAGAATTGAGCCAATTATATTTAAAGCATCGGGAACAGGTAACCCTACTAGCCCTAATAAATCACCTTTACGATTATTAACAGCAGAATAACCACAAGCTCCGACTATTAATATCTTTAAAATTGATTTAGCAAACTCAACCATGGAACGTGGCTGAAATGGATTTATCATCCGTTTAGCATTTTGTAACATTTTTTGAGGACTTAAGTTTGTTAAATCAAACTTAGCTTTTTCTAACGCAAATACATGACCAACATCCATCCTTATAATCAAAATTGCAAGAATAAATAGCAAGACAAAAAATGGCAAGACAATTATTCCAATATATCTAAAATATGGATACAGCATACCTACAATACTAGTTACATCTATTGAATTAGGATTTAAATTCGTAAATGTTTCATACATCATCGATTGAATAGTAGTGTACATATGCTTTGAAAAAACACCAAGCAAAGCAATACCTGCAATCATTACCATTGCAGCTTCCATATCTTTACTTTTAGCTACGTTACCACGCTCACGTTCTTTCGTTCGCCTTCGGGAGGTGGCTTCTTCTGTTTTTTCTGCTGCTTCGTTACCCATATTTCCTATCCACCTCTAAAATATTAATGCAACTCTTGTTAAGAATTGTTCAATAATAACTGCCATGTGCTCCGCCATTGGTCTCATAAAAATTAGAGATAATAACAGACCTAAATATATTTTTAATGGTAATGACACCATAAATATATTCATTTGAGGCATCATTTTTGACGTAAACCCTAAAAGAACATCTGTAATAAATAAAATTCCAAAAATTGGTAATGCAATTGCTAAACCTACAGAAAAAATTTGTCCAGTTGCTTGAATTATTTGCTCTACAATACTTGGAGAAAATATTATAGCATATCCAACTGGCATACTTTTATAGCTATTATAAATTGCGGAAAATAGCCATTGATGCGCTCCCAATGCAATAAAAATCATAGAAGCTAAATATGTAAAAGCTTGAGTAATAACAGGAGAATTACCACCAGAAGTAGGATTCAATGCCTGATCAGCTGATAATCCCATTTGAATTGTAAACGTATTTACCCCTAATTCTATACCAACAAACAAAAGATTCGCACAAAAACCTATTGCATAGCCAATTGCATACTCTTTTAACAATATTAAAGTTAAAGCAGGTACAGAATTGGGAACTATAAATGTTGTATTATATTGCACAATAGGGAAAAGTATAAATGCTATAAGCGCAGCTAGCCAAACTTTTACTTGAGTTGGTATAGGATACGTTGATATTAATGGTGCTGAAGCAAAAAGACCTGACATTCTTGTGAAAATAGCCATAAACAAAATAATATTTGAGACTGAAAAAAGAACATCAAGATTAAACATTACATTGCCCCTATTAGCTGCGGAATCATTACCATAAATTCATTTACAGTTGAAATAAAAACACTAAACATCCAAGGTAGTAAAAAGATTAATAAAATAACACAACCAACAATCTTAGGTACAAAAGTTAATGTAGATTCTTGAATCTGTGTAACTGTCTGAAATATACTAACCATTAGACCCAATACAACCCCAACTAACAGAATTGGTACTGACATCTGTAAAGTCAAGATAAACATCTTTTGTAATAACGTAATAACTATATCTTGCATTTTTTAATCCTATTTATCAAATAATCTTATTTTACAAAGCTTTCTACTAGCGAACGTACAATCAATGCCCAACCATCAACCATAACAAACATGATCAATTTAAATGGTAGAGCAATCATTGAAGGTGGTAAGAACATCATACCCATTGATACCAGAACAGATGAAACCACAATATCAATTACCAAAAACGGCAGATAAACTACAAAACCTATCGTAAAAGCGGTTTTCAATTCACTCATAATAAAAGAAGGTAATAATACATAAGTAGGTATGTCTTCTTTTGTTTTCGGTCTTTCTATTTTTGCCATCCTTACAAATAAAGCGAGTTCTTTTTCATGTGTTTGTTTAAACATAAAATTACGAATTGGCTCAATACCTCTTTCAATCGCTACTTGCTGAGTAATTTGATTTTTCATATATGGCTGTAGGGCTTTTTCATTAACCTCATTAAAGGTTGGAGCCATAATAAAGAAAGTTAATATCAGAGCCAAACTTGTTATAACTTGATTTGGTGGTAGAGTTCCAGCTCCTAAAGCTTGACGTGTTAGAGCCAATACTACAACTAATCTTACAAAACAAGTAGTCATAATGAGAATACTTGGCGCCAATGATAAAATTGTTAACCAAATAAGTATTTGCAGTCCATTTGTGAAATCCTGCGGAGTATTAGCATTAGTTAGACCTATATTTATATTTGGTAGCGTCATTGCAGCATTCGAAGGCAAAATTGTTATAAACAAGCCTAATAAAGCATATCCCCACTTCTTTAATTTATCCATTTTTATTCCTCAAAAAATCAACATATCTAGAGAGTGCACAACACTCCCCACATTATCGTACACTATACTATTTTTCTTGCCAAATTTGTAAAGCTATGTTACAAGCTTATTTGACCAATTTTTTTGAAATTTGTTTTTGAAAATGAGACTTAATATCTTTGTCAAAATTTACACTATATAGAGTTTTCAAAAGACTTGTAAATTTCGATAACACAGGTGCCAATTCTGTTTTATTGTCAAAATCATTAATAACACAAGATTTATAAGGTTTTGGAAAAGCATCCCAATGCTCTTGGCACCAAAGTATAAAACCTTTATCAGGATTTAATGCTGACGGTTTCTTTTCTTTTACATAAAAATATTTTTTATCATTTGTATTATTTATGACATCTAACATTAACGAAAATTCCATTAAATCCTTTTCATTTGAGCTTTTTACTAACTTTTCTAATGCTTCAGTTTGTTCAAATTTACCTTGAAAAACTGGACGATTTATATTAGAACAAATCGGCATTATTTGCATATTCATATTCCCTTTTATATTTGCTATTCGATTAGTGTAAAATCATTGTAACACAAAAGATTAAAAATCAATAAAACATTGCAATTATAAATTTAAGAGATAAAATTATTATAATCCCATTTTAAGGAACATGTGTATTATGAAAATAAATCCAATTAACAATAATCAAACCAATTTTAAATCAAGTTTTAAAGCCGATAAAAATTTGTCATTAGCATTTAAAGAGGCTATCTCTAAAAATAGTGCAGATTTTTTAAAATCAATAAAAACTTTTCAAAATGATGGTAAGGATAGAGTTATTAGACTTTGTATTTCAGAAGGCCCAGCTGATCCTGCTTATCGCTGGCATAAAAGAATGAGAAAACTTAAAGGTTTTTTATGGGTAGATCAACCAAAAGTCGCAAAAGCATTGGATATAGATAAATGTGTAACAAGTAATATATGCTATAGCGATACAGAATGTGCTAAAGACTTTGCTAAATCACGAATTGGTTGCGCAGTGTTTGAAAGATATTTTGGTGAAATTGAAAATGCCAAAATTGATAAAATGACAAAAGAACAAATACGTGAAGCGATTAAAATCGAAGAACAAAGAATCTTTAGCAATGATATAAGGAATAAAAAATGAGAATTAACCCAATATCATTCAAAGGTAAACCTTCCAACTACTCAAAAATAGACAATACGCTTTCTCGTTCTGCACAACCAATGGCAGAAGACTTTATTTGGCTAAAAGAACAAGGTGTTACTGATATCGTGAACTTTCGTACAATGGTAGTATCAGGAGTTGAATTTGATGAAAAGACTTCTGTTGAAGCATTAGGGATGAAATATCATAATATTCCAAGTATCACTTCAAAGCCTAGCGAAAAAAACGTAAGTGATTTTTTGAACCTAGCAAAAAATGTAGCTGATAAAGATGGTAAATTGCATATTCACTGCAAAGCAGGTGCCGATAGAACAGGAATGTATGCTTTCATTTACAAAGCTATGAAAAATATTGGCACACTCGCCGAAAACGAAAAAGAATGGATAGCAAAAGGACATAATATCCAAAGATATCCTGATTTAAGAGCTTGGACGAAGGAATTAGTGGGTAAACTAAAAGCTCTTAAATAAAGTTTGTGGATCAACAACAGTTAGTAGGTCAGGCAATGCCTGACCTACTAAAACCCAAGAAAATTATTTTGGCAAAAAATATTTTTACAGGTTTTGTACTAATGTAACGCGATTATAAGGAGTAAAAAATGAAAATAAATCCAATTAACAACAATCAAACAAATTTTCAAGCTGTTAATCAAGCTTATCTTAAAAATGCAAAAGAAATGGCAAGTAAAAGTATTACAAGAGATGTCAACCCAATGTTGATTCAAGATGTATTTATGGATGCAGTAGAAAAAAGAATGACTAAAATTGATGCTATTGATACACTAGCAGCGATAAAAAAGCTT
>JAZNBJ010000061.1:0-8451 GCA_045586965.1 Candidatus Gastranaerophilaceae bacterium
TTGTTAATCGAAAAACAAAAGAAAATCGACGAGCTAGAAAAACGAGTAGATACATTAGAAAAACGCTTAGCTAAGCTCGAAAAACAGATGAAAGAAAAATAAAAATCTTTCTCCCCCGTGGGGGGAGTTAGTGGGGGGCTAACCCTTCGGAAAAAATCAAAAAATAATAAAACCACAAAGACCTCTTGGAAAAGAGGTCTTTTTTTATTTTCAACCCCTTCCCCAACTTGGGGAAGGCTGGGATGGGGAGAAAACAGGTGGGGGCTAACCCTTCGGGAAATTCCCTTCTCCCTCGACGGGAGAAGGTGGGCGAAGCTAAGAATCCCAAATAAATTTCAACCCCTTCCCCATCTTGGGGAAGGCTGGGATGGGGAGAAAATTGGTGTGGGTTAGCCCTTTGGAGAAAATCCCTTCTCCCTCACCACTCACCCCTTCCCGCCCCCTCACTCCTCCCCCTCACCCGACCTTCGGTCACCCTCTCCCGCAAGGGGCGAGGGGAAAATAAAACGGTAACAACTTTTTATTCCCCTCCTTCCCCTCTCACACCTTCCCCTCTCACCCCCAAAAAAAAAGAGATTCTTCGCTTCGCTCTGAATGACGAAGCTATTGTTCCTTTTTGCCTCACTCCACCGAGTAGGAGGGAAATTTATTAACAGTTTGACATGAGCCCATTTTTGGTGTGTAATAAAGGTGTAAATATATTTACGGGGCTATTTCAGCTCTTGGGGAAGGGATTAATTAATCAATGTTTATTAAGCAACTGGAAGTTGACAACTTTAAGTCGTTTGCTAACAAGGTTGAAATACCTATGTTAGAAGGTTTTACTACTATTTCTGGGCCGAATGGTTCTGGCAAAAGTACGATTATTGATAGTGTCCTTTTTGCATTAGGTCTTTCTACTGCAAGAACTCTCCGTGCTGAAAAACTTTCCCACTTAATATCAACCTACAACAAAAGAAACGAAGCCTATGTAAAAGTTACATTTGGCGGAGTTGATGATGGTGATTTTTCTGTAGCAAGAAAAATTCGCAAATCTTCTCAAGGTCAGTTCAACAGTGTTTACTATTTGAATGACAAAGTTGTTACTCTTTCTGAAATTCATTCAAAATTAGAGCAATACAACATCACTCCAAATAGCTACAACGTTGTTATGCAAGGCGATGTAATGAGTATCACAAACTGCACTTCTGGTGATAGAAGAAAAGTTGTGGACGAGATTGCAGGTGTTGCAGACTTTGACCGTCGTATAGAACAAGCAACTCATGAGCTTGAAACTGTCGAAAATCGTGTTGTGAAATCGACTTTAATCTTAAATGAGGTTAACACACGTCTTGAGCAGTTGAAGGAAGAAAGAGAAGTTGCGCTCAAGTATCAAAAGCTTAAGGAAGAAAAAGTTGGTTTGGAAAGCCAAATCAACACAGTTAAATTCTTTGATTTGAAGCGTAACTTGGAAAAAGCTCATGAAAATATTTTAGAGTTTACCAAAAAGAAAAAAGAAGAAGAGGTAAAATCTAAAGACTTGGACGAAAAGTTGAAGCTTATTCGTGAAAAATACGAGGAATTATCTGCGACAATTAAAGAAAAAGGCGAAGGCCATCAGATTGAATTAAAACAACAAGCTGAAGAAATTAAGGGTGCTATTGCTCGTAAAAATTCTTCAATAGTTTTTGCTGATAAGCAGATTCAAGATAATTTGAAGACTGTTGAAAACACCAAAAACGGTATTGAAATTCAACAAGGCAAAATTAAAGAAGCTGAATTAAAGATTTCGATGACAAAAGAAAATATTGTCGGAATTGAAGCGAATATTGCTGAGCAAAAGAAGATTTTGCACAAGATTTTAGAAGATATGTCAGGCTTGAATGAGACTGCTGAAAAACATATCGAGAAAAGAAATAATCTAAGAAAAGAGCTTGAGCTTGAACAAGATAAAGAAACAAAGCTTATTCAAAGACAAGCGCCTTTAGAAGCTGAGCTTTCTACTAAGAAAAAACAATTAGAAGATACGAAAGCAAAGTTAGTTGAGTTAGAAGAATTTAAAGCGAATTTCAGTGAAACAAAGTCTTCTAAGCAGCTAATGATAGAACAATTGGAAAAAGAACTTGACGATTTCAAAATTATCCTTAAAAACACAATGTATGAGTTGGATAAGATTAAAAACGAAATCACAGACATGGACTACGAGCTGCAAGTATCACGCAACAAGATTTATCAGTTGGTGGCAGCTAAGGAAGCAAGCGAGGATGCTAACCTCGGGCGTGCGGTTGACACCATTGTAAACGCTAATATCAGAGGTGTTCACGCACCTTTGGTTAAATTAGGTCAGGTAGATGAAGAATATGCTACCGCAATGGAAATGGCAGTCGGTGCTAGAATGTCGCATATTGTTGTTGAAGATGAACACGTAGCTTCAACTTGTATTGAGCTCTTAAAATCTTCAAATGCAGGGCGTGCTACATTCATTCCGTTAAACAAAATCGTTAAATGTCCAAAAAGTTTAAACCTTCCGAAAGAAAAAGGTGTAATTGATTTTGCGATAAATTTAATTGATTTTGATGACGAGTATCTCAATGCTTTCTATTATGCAGTTGGTGAAACTCTTGTAGTTGAAGACCGTTCAGTTGCCAATAAACTTATTGGTAAATACAGAATGGTAACATTATCTGGTGACATATTTGAAAAATCAGGTTCTATTACTGGTGGTGCAGTAAGAAAAACAGGTTTGAAATTCTCTCAAAACTCTGATTCTGAGATTGATGAATTTAGAAAAAAATTGGCAGAAAAAGAATCTGCTTTTGCAGCTTTGCAAACTAAACGTAACAAGTTGGAAGAAAAAATGGAAGAAGTGAGAACAAATTATTCTTCTTCTATGACAGAGTTCAATAAGGCTAAGCTTGAATTGACAAGTTTGGAAACTAGTTTTGCAAAAACTGAATCTGATATCAAAGAAAAACAAGATTTTATCAGCACAACTGAGCCTGAAATCTCTAATATTGAAAAAACTTTAGACAAGATTGAAGAACAACACATTGAGATTTCAGAAAAAATGACTGATCTTCAAACGGAAATTAGCGAAGTTGAAAAACTTATGAACGATTCTGATTTGAAGGATTTGAAAGAAAAAACTGCTGGCGTTGAAGCTGAAATCAAGCGTTATGAAAAACAAATGGCTGATGCAAACAACGAAATTGACGGCTTGCACCAAAGAATTGATTTTATAAATACAACAATCAAGAGTCATAATGATACAATAGAGCGCTCTTTAGCTAATAATAAAGAGCTTGAGTTAGATAAGGCTAAGTTTGCAGAAGAAATTAAAGGTTTGGAAGAACAATTAGTGGTTCTTGATGAGCAGATTAAAGAAATTACCGAAAAATTAGGCGAATTGCTGACTCAAAGAGATGAGATTAATAAAGATTTAGTAGATTTAGAAACTCAAAAGAATTTGAAGCTTTCTGATATCGAAAAAATTGCTGAACAAATAGAGTCTTTCAAAGCTCGTAGACGTGAGTTAGAACCTCAATTAGAAGAAACACGTGTGACTTTAGAAGAAGCAGGTGTGAATGTAAAAGAGCTTACTCCAGTTGAAATGTCGATTGATGAAATTACTGCAAAAATTCAAAGACTTCAAAAGAGAATGGATGAGTTGGGTGCAGTAAATATGCGTGCATTAGAAGATTATGACAGAGTGCTTAATCGTCAACAAGAGCTTCAAGGCCAAATTGAGACTTTGAGCCGTGAAAGAGCGGAAATATTGGAAAGAATGAAGGGCTATGAAGACTTGAAGAAAGAAACTTTCTTGAGAACTTATAACTCTATTAACGAAAACTTTAAAGATATTTTCCATAAATTGTCAGATGGTGAAGGTACTTTGATACTTGAAAACGAAGAAAACCCATTTGCAGGTGGTTTGGATATCGAAGCACAGCCAAGAGATAAGAAAAAACAAAGACTTATGGGTATGTCAGGTGGTGAAAAAGCGCTTACTGCGTTGTCTTTCGTTTTCGCTATTCAAAAACACTTGCCAGCACCATTCTATGCGTTTGACGAGGTTGATGCGAGCTTAGATGGTATTAACGTTGAAAAACTGGCAAATATCGTACAAACACAAGCCGAGTCTACTCAGTTTATCGTTGTAAGCCACAGAAAACCTATGATTGAGTCTGCGGATAGAACAATCGGTGTTACTCAAAAAGAAAAAGGTATTTCAAAAGTTACAGGTGTAAAACTTCGAGATTAGTAATAGCAAGGAGTATAAATGCAAATAAGTGCAGTAAATAACAATCAAGTAAAAACAAGCTTTAATGCTAAATTAAATATAATATCTGATTCAGAGTTATTGCTGAAAAAAGATATTGCAACACTGACTTCAAAAGCTCGTAACTTGGGCTCTAAGAAAGATTTTATTACTGTTGGTATAACAGAAGTTACTAGAGAAAAAAAAGAAGGAAAAATTGCAAAATTAAATAAACTATTGCATAGAAAGACTAAAGAATGTTATACAAATGTATGTGGTGCATGTCATTCTTTTTTTGATATAGAAGCACCTTGTAGTTTTATGACAAATCTTGGAGATGCTTTTGGTGGCAAAAAAGAACGTGCTAAAAAGAGTTATGAGATAATAGATAAGTATCTTGATGATATTCAAACTGGACTTGAACAAAGAAGTTAATGGCTCATTAAAACAGAGGAGTATTTTTTTTAAAAAATCGGTTAATATAATTTGTAGGTTGGGTTTTGATTCAACAAAAATAAGAGTAGGATATGGCAGTAAATAATATAGAAGGAATAACACAAACAATAGGAGTAAATACTCCAGAGAATAAAAATACTGAAGTTGACGGTATTGAAATTCTTGTAAATATGGCAAAGCAAGGAAAGATTGATCCTTGGAACGTAAACATTGTTGATGTTTACGATAACTATATGATGCAAGTATTTAAAGCTAAAGGTCAAAATTTAAAACTTACAGGTAGGACTATTCTTTTTGCTGCTATTCTTTTGAGATTAAAATCTAATATCTTAGAAGGTATTGATGTTCTTGATTTTGAGCCTCAAGATGAAATGTCTGAGTTTGAATATAATGATGACGAGCTAGATTATTCAGAAGATTATATTCCTACAAATAATGTTATTTCTATTGACGAAGTTTTACAGCGTAGAACAAGCGTACGTTTGAATCATAATCGTGTTGTTACTTTGAGAGATTTGATTCGTCAATTAGAATTTTATGAAATGCTTGATAAAAAAGCATCTCTAAAAAATGCTCATGAACGTGCAAAACGCAGAGTTCAAAATTATGCTAGATTGTCTCCAGACGATATTATTAATCTTGCGCATGATGAGTATATTGAAAACGGGGTTGAAAGATTAAGAGCTAATTTGGATGAAATTCTTAATCGACAAGATAAAATTGAGTTAAATGAATTAACTTTATTGGGTATGGATAGAGTTAATGCTTATATTTCACTTCTTTTCTTGACTGTAGATAGCGATTATGACTTAAGACAAGATGAGTTTTATGGTGATTTATATGTAGTTCGCTATACTGCGCCTGAAAGAGTTGAAGAAGTTGAAGAAGACAACATTTTTGACGCAGTGAATAATGCTAAAAATGTATTAGTAGAGGATGAGAATGGGTTGACACCTCAGCCAAACCCACACCTCGAGGAGAGGGGGTAAGCCCGAATGGAACAGTTGAAATCAAGAATTGAAGCTGTTTTGTTTGTAACAGCAAAAGTTCTTCAAATAAATGATATAGCACAAATTTTGGAAGAAGAACCTGAAGTGGTGGAAGAAGCTTTATTGGAGCTTATTATGGATTACGCTTCAAGAGAAGGTGCTTTAGAAATTGATGACGAAAATGGTTATATTTTACAAGTAAAACAAGATCATCTGGATATTGTAGAAAAGCTCTGTCCAGTTGAATTAAGACCCCCTGTGTTAAAGACTTTGACTGTTATTGCTCTGAAAGAACCTATTAGACAGTCATATTTGAAGGATTTACGTGGTTCTAATGCGTATGACCATGTTGCGGAACTTTTAGAAAAAGGACTCATTTCTCGTCATAAAGATAAAAATGGCCGTTCGTTTAATATAAAAACAACGTCAAAATTTAATGAATATTTTAAACTTAAAGGTGATGTGCGCTCATTAGTAAAAACTCTTAATATTGATGCGGGTGTAAAAGATGAGCCAGGTGATAATGATACTCAACCAATTGATGAGGTAGTTTTGAATGAAGAATAAATCCTCTTGGGTTCTTCTTTTAGTATTAACTTTAGTCTTATTTGGGGTTATTTATTATAATAATCATCAAGATGTTTTTTATGTAAAAAAAGCGCATCGATGTTTTAAAAACAATGATATTGCCTGTGTACAATATAATCTTGAAAAAGCCTTTGAACTGGGAGTTAGTACGTTGCCAGAGCGTGAAATGTACTTAAATACGATTATAACCGCACCTTTAGATATTAAGGCTCAAGAAAAACTTTTGAAATTTATGAATCTAGGAATTGAAGATTCTGTTAAAACTAGAGCTGATTATTTTGTTTATGACTTATGTCGTGAAATAAATAAAAAATATGAAGGAAATTATATTTTACAATCAGTAGCTAATAAGAAAAATATTCGCTGGGGACAAAATCCGATATCTTATTATATTTATCCAACAGAAGAAGAAATTCCTGCATATTATAGAGATGAGATTGTTAACGCTTTTGATGAGTGGAGCAAATCAATGGATTTTCAGTTGTCTTTTGAGGAAGGAAATGAAAATTCTAATATTATTATAAAATTCAATCAACATAATCCTGCAGATTCTGATGATAAAAAATACGTTGTAGCTTATACTGCACCACAAATTTCAGGTAATACTTTGCAAAGAATGGATATAAATTTTTATACAAAAAATCCTCTTGGAGAATTTTATACAAGCAATCAAGTTTATAATACAGCTCTACATGAACTTGCTCATGCATTAGGTGTAATGGGTCATAGTAATAATAAAAGCAATATTATGTATTTGACTAGAGATGAAAATGGTGTATTTGATGATGAACGAGCAGAATTGAGTAGTGCAGATATTAATACAATGAAACTTTTGTATAAAATAAAACCTGATATTACAAATGTTATTGATAAAAATAGTGAATATTTACCATTCTTAGCTTTAGGTGATAGCGAAGATGTGGTAAATGCAAAAATAAGAGAAGCAAAATTTTATATAAAACGTAACCCTCAAATTCCAAATGGTTATATGGATTTAGCAGAGGCATATGTTGGTGTAAAAGAGTATTCAAAGGCAATTAAGTGCTTGGAAAAAGGCTTAGAATTCGCTTTGACAGATAATATAAGAGAAATGATATTTTACAATATTTCTATCTGTAATTATTATTTGGAAAATTATATTTTGGCTGAAGAATATATGAAAAAAGCTATGGATATTAAGGAAACTGAAAACTCAAAATATCTGCTCTCAAAAATTTATTATCAATCTGGACAGACTGACAAAGCTGTAGCTGAATTAGAAAGTTTAATAAATATAAATCCGCAAAATATAGAGTATACTATACTTTTAGCTAATTTGCATTTGAAAGATAAGAAATATTTAAAAGCTCGTAAAGCGTTAAAAAATTATATAAAGAATAACCCTGATGAAAAGGGAAATCCAAGATTAGATGCTTATGGATTTTTGAAATTAGGATTATAATTAAGTAATGTAAATCTCAGCTCTTGACGTCTAGAGCCATTTGTTATACACTCAAACATGCCGAAGTATAGTGCTGTGGTATGCCTTGCTCGGAATATGTAGAAAATGGTGGTAAATAAAGCTTGGAGGTGCTACTTCAAATCCTTTATATTTACCCCGAAAGGAGACACAAAATGCCAAAAATGAAAACCCACCGTGCAGCAGCTAAGAGATACAAAGTTACTGGCACAGGTAAAATCACAAGAAGACATGCAGGTATTGGCCACTTGCTTCAACACAAGTCAGAATCTAGAAAACGTAAGATTTTCGGAGATTTAGTAATTTCTGAAACACACGAAAAACTAGTTTCTAAAGAGTTACCTTACAAGAAGTATTCAAGATAGGAGTGTTGAACAATGAGAATTAAACGTGGTAATGTATGTCGCAACAGACACAAAAAAATATTAAAGCTTGCTAAAGGCTTCAAGGGCGCAAGAAGCAGAATCTTTAAAGTAGCTAACATTGCTGTTATGAAAGCTCTTAAATATGCTTACAGAGACAGACGTGCTACAAAACGCAATATGCGTCGTTTATGGATTGTTAGAATTAATGCAGCTGTTAGAGAACAAGGTATGAATTACTCTAGATTTGTAGCAGCTTGTAAGAAAGCTAATATTCAAGTTAACAGAAAAATGCTTGCAGACTTAGCTGTTAATGATAAAGAAGCTTTTGCTGTTGTTGTAAGTCGGAGGCCAAGCGGT
>JAZNBJ010000062.1:0-10125 GCA_045586965.1 Candidatus Gastranaerophilaceae bacterium
ATTTTGTTACATAAATTAATAAAAATTTACATAAGTTACTGCAAAACATATTTTTAACAATAATGCTATTTTTATAGTATTATATTGACAAAACAATTTAAGGAGTTATTAATGACTATCACTATGGAACTTAATCAAAAATCTCAAGCAGATAGATCATCTGCAATTAGAACAATCGAAGCTGAAATTCAAGCGATAAATAATCTTAGAGATTCAGTTGCTCTTGAAAATTTAACGCAAGCATTAGATCTTATGCAAAACGCCACTGGAAGAATTATTATCACTGGCATGGGAAAATCTGGACATATCGGCAACAAAATAGCAGCTTCTTTGGCATCCACTGGAACTCCGTCATTCTTTGTTCATCCAGCTGAAGCAAGCCATGGCGATTTAGGAATGATTACTGAAAATGATGTTGTTATTGCAATCTCAAATAGTGGTGAATCAAGAGAATTAGTTGATATCATTAACTACTGCAAAAGATTTGATATAAAAATAATTTCAATAACTAAAAACGCAGAAAGCTCTTTAGGTAAAGCTGGAACCGTTGTTCTTGAATTACCAAAACAAGGCGAAGCTTGTCCTCTAGGCTTAGCTCCTACAAGTTCAACAACTGCAACTTTAGTTTTGGGTGATATTCTTACAATCGGATTGATTGAAAGAAAAGGTTTCTCTAAAGAAGATTTTAATGTTCGTCATCCAGGAGGAAAACTTGGCTCAATACTTAAACGTGTTGGAGATTTGATGCATGTTGGACAAAAAATGCCACTTTTAGACGAAAATTCTAACATGCAAGCAGTTCTTTTAGAAATGACTTCAAAATGTTTAGGCTGCGTAGGATTTGTCAACTCTAACGGAGATTTCACAGGAATGCTTACAGATGGTGACTTAAGAAGATGCTTATCAGCTTCTATTCTAGAAGAAAAAGCTGTAAATCTTATGACTAAAAACCCTAGAACCGTAACAAAAGATATGATTTCAGCTGAAGCATTAAGAATTATGCACGACAAAAAAATTACTAATATGTTTGTACTCGACGGCACAAAACCGATTGGGGTTATTCATATCCACGATTTACTTAACAATGGCGTAGCATAGAGATATTAAAGTTAAAAAAGAGCGTTTTACTTGAGTTCCAGCCAAGTAAAACGCTCTTTTTTGCAAATTTTATCCTACATAAAATGCAGATTTTTAATCCAATTTGGATTTAAAATCATACGTTCTGATGATTTTATTTCAAAAACATATTGTTAATATATACCTATACTCCTTAAAAAACGACGATACACATATCCCTAATCAACAGCTATGCACGAGTTTCGTTCATAGCTTTTTCTTTTACTAGCGTAGCTCGGAGTGGAGTCCGAATTTGTGTTTGCGAAGGCAAATACAAACTGAGGACGTAACTTTACGTCAGCGCCGTTGTGACGAAGCGTAAGCGAAGGAACGAAGCAATCTTAGCGATAGCGAGATTGCACAGGCGCTACTAGCGTAGCTCGGAGTGGAGTCCGAATTTGCGTTTGCGAAGGCAAATGCAAACTGAGGACGAAACTTTACGTCAGCGCCGTTACGAAATGTAACAAAATAGCAGAATAATAACAATTTTCTCAAAAAAAATGTTTTATATTAAGTGGGTAGAAGTGTTATGTACATACAATCAATTTCAAATACCAATAATATTGCCATGCAGGGCAAATGGAGCGGAATCAAACAGAAACTGTTTGATAAGCTTCCTAATGTCACTTTTAAAAACCCCTCTGAAAAATTAGAGAAAGCAACAGATATAATAACACGTCCTGGCCCAAATAGAGCTATAATGGGTGCTACCGCTATTGTTATTCAGCCAGCAATTGATGCTAGCAACAAAAAGATTGACAAAAAAACCCGAGATTTATCCGTTTGCAGAACTATTGCTAAAATATTTGTCGGCACAGCTGTTGGGATACTAGTTAGACATAAAGCCTACAAATTTGTAGAAAAACGAACTCTACTTAATGACATTAGTAAATCCTCAAAATCACTTCTACCAAAACTTATCCCAGATTTTATGAAGTCTGAAATGGGGCTAAAAAAATATCGTAATTTAGTAGCTACAGCCTTGGGATTATGTGCTTTATTCTTTACAAATTTCCTTGTAGACGCACCATTAACAACAATTTTGACCAACTTAATGCAAAAGAAATTTTTAGAAAAAGAGCCTGCTAACGCACCAAAAGAAAATATCAAGGAGGGTATCTATGTCTAAGTTCCTTGATAAAATACTTAGCAGTCTTGCAAATTTCAGCAAAGATCCTTCTAGAATGTTAATCATCACAGGTGTTATTGGCTGGGGCTTTTCTGCTATAGCACAAATGTTTGGTGTTATTTTTAACCCTAAAATTGATAGAAAAGAAAAAAGCTATCTATTAGCCCAAGAAGGTTGGGACGCAATTGCTAATATAGGATGCTTCTTCTTAATAACTCAAGTAGCAAAAATGGGGACTGCAAAACTATTTAAGACTGGTAAACTCGCTCCTAAAAGCGTAAGAGAATTTATTTCAAAAAACAATGCTGAAATCGGTGAAAAAATTGGCAAACTAGATTTCAACTTAGGCGAGTATCTATCACAAAAAAACGCAAGTTGCTTCAAAGATTACGAACGAGCTATGGAGTTTGGAACAACAGCAGCAACAATTATTGGCAGCGTAGCTGCTACAAGCGTTGCCACACCACTAATTAGAAATCATAAAGCAACAAAATTTCAAGATAAGTTTATAAAATATCAAGAAGCACAATTAAATTCTCAACCGACATTTAAGTCCTTACATCACTACAACTACGACATGAGAATTTAATTGAAAACAACTCTCTTTTAAGCTAAAATTAAAAACAGATTAGGGAGGAGTTTATGGATTTTGATTTTGGAATTATAGGTGGTGGTCCAGCTGGTTATACAGTTGGTATGCAATTAGCATCTCAAGGTAAAAAAGTTATACTTTTTGAACAAGAATTTTTAGGAGGAACTTGCCTTAATAAAGGTTGTATTCCTACAAAATCCTTATTACACTCTTCCGAAGTTTATAAACAAATCCTTAGCGCTGCAAATTTTGGATTGGATATAGAAATAAAATCTTTTGATTTCACAAAAATTGCAGAAAAAAGAGATAAAACTGTTGAAAAAATCCGCAAATCATTAGAACTTGCTGTAAAAAACAGCGGAGTGAACATTGTCTATGCTCATGCTGAAGTTAAAACCCCGCAAACTATTGTTGCTAATGACGTAGAATACAACGTTGGCGAAATAATTTACGCAACAGGTGCTAAGCCTCGAGAAATCAAAGGTTTAGAATTTGATAATAACTTTATTTTAAGCTCAGATGATGTACTTAAGCTCAATTCTCTACCAGAAAAAGTATTAATTGTGGGCTCAGGCGCAATTGGTATAGAGTGGGCTCGTATTTTTTCAAACTTCGGTGTAGAAGTTTCTCTAGTTGAAATGGCCGAGCATCTTATACCACTTGCAGACATTGATGTTTCAAAACGAATTGAAAGAATTTTTAAACAAAATAAGATTAAATTTTATCTAAACGACTGCATTGAAGCCATTTCTGATAAAAAAGTCACACTCAAGTCTGGCACAATAGTTGAACCTGATTTTGTATTGATGGCAGTTGGCCGTGTGCCGTTGGAATATCCAGAAACTGTTAAAAATCTGATTGGAGATGTCAGCGGGCAAATTCAACTTGCACATTATGCAATACAACAAGGAATGAGGTTTATTAACGGAAAACCAACAGATTTGAATAAAAATCTCATCCCCTCCGTAATCTATGGCGAACCAGAAATAGCTTGGGTTGGATTAAGGGAACAAGATTGTGCAGACGATTGTCAAAAAATTTCACTTCCTATTACTGCACTTGGTAAATCTTGGTGTGATGATGCGACAGAAGGATTTATTAAAATCATCGCAAAAGATGACAAGATTTTAGGTGCACATATTGTATCAAAAGAAGCTTCTGCACTTATCCAACAAATTCTAATTGCTATGCAAAATGATGTAAAAATTAGTAAGCTTAAGGAAGTTTGCTTTGCACACCCAACATATTCAGAAGGGATTTTTGAAGCAATTTGTAGAATTTAAGACTAAATAAAAATGACGCTTATTCAAAAACGGTTTGCCATTCTCAGCCCTTCGGGCTGGAAATCTAGTTATTAAAGTTCTCCCCCACGGGGGAGTTAGTGGAGGGCTAGCCCTTCGGGAACTCATTCAAATTAATATAATTTGAATCCTCAAAAACTTCGTTTTTGAAGACGACGCCTAACTATTATTCCTTCCATTGCAAAAAAAACCCGACTTAAAAAGTTGGGTTTGGAATCTTGTTTAATAATTCCTCATGTGTGTAGAAGGTTAGTGTGTAGGTTGTATGAAAGGTTGTGTTATGTGTGCGTTTTTTGTTTCTCGTGTTTATTTAATGCTTACATATATATAAAGTATATTCACTTTAAATAATTTCAACTTTTGAAAATTTTGTTACAAATATTTACATTATTAAAATACTTTGCAAACTTTACGCATAAATATGCTTGTAATATAATATATTTATCAACAAAGGAAAGAGTGAGAAGGTATGAAAGAACAAAAAATTGCAGTTGTTGGTTTTGGAATGTGGGGGAAAAATATTGTCCGTAACTTCTACAACCTTAATGTTTTAGATATTGTGTGTGATTTAGACGAAGATGTACACAAAGTGATTCAGGAACAATTTCCTGGAGTTAAAGTTACAAAAGATTTTAATGACATAATTAATAATGATTCTATAACAGGCGTAGCTATTGTTACACCAAGCCATACGCACTTCAAACTAGTTAAAGCAATGTTAGAAGCAGGCAAAAACGTTTACGTTGAAAAACCTATCTCTACAGTTGCAGAAGAAGCTAGAGTGCTAACTGAGTTAGCTGAAGAAAAAGGCTTAGTTTTAATGGTTGGTCACTTATTGTTATACCACCCTGCTGTAAACAGACTCAAAATGCTTATTGAAGAAGGTGCTTTAGGCGAGCTAGTTTATGCTCAAAGTGATAGATTAAACGTTAATTATCATAAAAATGATAGAAGTGTTATGTGGGATTTGGCACCACACGATGTTTCAATGATCGCTTATGTAACAGGAAAAGAGCCTGTTAAAGTAATTTCAGCAGTAGGATGTTCTTCTGACAAAAATGAAATTATGGACATTACACATCTTACAATTGAATTTGAAGGTGGTATGATTGGTCAAATTTCTGATAGTTGGATTACACCTCAAAAACACGTTAACCTAATGGTTAGAGGAACAAAAGCAACTGCTGTATTTGATGATACATTGCCAAATAACAAACTAAAAGTTTATGATAATTTCATTCCTGCAAATACACAAGATTTTCCTCTTGATTATTTAGAAATTGAGCCTTTAAAACTTGAATGTCAGCACTTTGTAAATTGTTGTGCTTCAGGTCAAAAAGCTCGTTCTGATGGTGAAAACGGTTATACTGTAACTAAGATTTTGGAAGAAGCTGAGAAGATCATGCTTGGTTCAAAGCTTGAGCAGCTAAATCAAAAAGACTTTGCTTTATCAAGAATGAAAAGCTAGGGGTAAATGGTAGTCTGTTCCAAAGGAACTCTTGGAATAGTAATATAGATTAGTAGTAGTAACGGGATGAGTTCCGCCCAAAGGTTGAAAAAGAAAAATGGCAAACTTTGTTTCAATATTTAGAATATTCGTAATGTTTTTCGCTGCATATCTTATTTATGCTTGTGAAGGTGATACAGTAGCATATATTTGGGCTCTAGCTCTAACAATTATTGCGTTTGCATTAGATGGCGTTGACGGCTACTTAGCTAGAAAATTTAATGAGGAGTCAAAATTTGGTGCTTTGCTAGACATTATGGGCGACAGAATTGTTGAAAACACTTACTGGATCTTATTCGCAGTAATGGGTTGGATTAATATTTTATTTCCATTAATTGTTTTAACAAGAGGCTTTGTCACTGATACAATCAGAAGCGCAGCTATGGAACAAGGCTTGACACCATTTGGAATGCAAGTAAATCCTATTTGTAAATTTATCACAGGTTCAAGATTTATGAGAATTAGCTACGCAGTAGCAAAAGTAGTTGCTTTTGTATTAATCGTTACTGCAAAAATTCCAGTTTGCCCACATGCAGATGTTATTTGGACGATCGGATATTGGTCAGCAATCTTTGCAGTTATATTCTGCGTAGTAAGAGGCTTGCCAGTAGTAATCGAAGCTAAATATTTATTTGAAAAGAAATAATTATGGCTAAGTTAAACATTGTATTATATGAACCAGAAATCCCTCAAAACACAGGCAATATCGCAAGACTCTGTGCTTGTACAGGAGCAAGCTTGTATTTAGTAGGGAAGTTAGGTTTTTCACTATCAGATAAATACACAAAACGTGCAGGCTTAGACTATTGGGATAGTGTAGATTTACATAAGATTAATACAATGGACGAATTGATTGAAGCGAATTCTGATGCTAATTTTTATTATCTAACCACAAAAACAACTCGTAAATATAGCGACATTGAGTTTAAAGAAGGCGATTTTATCGTTTTTGGTCCTGAATCACGAGGCTTGCCAGCTCAATATGTAACTTCTGAGACTGCGCTTACAATTCCGATGAAAGAGGGCCAAAGAAGCTTAAATCTTTCTAATTCTGTTGCAATAGTAGCTTACGAACATATTAGACAACTTGGTTTGTAATAATGAATATTTTAAAAATGCCAACAAGAGAACAAGATTCTAACAAAGGAACTTTTGGAAAAGTTCTCAATTTTAGTGGCTCTGATAACTACATTGGCGCAGCTTATCTTTCAACCCTAAGCTCATTAAAAATTGGTGCTGGACTATCTGCTCTTGCCTCAACAGAAAAAGTAATAGCCTCTGTTTCAACAATATTGCCAGAAGCAGTTTATTTAACAAGACAGGAAGGCTTAAAAAAACTTAACAATTATACAACTATTTTAATCGGTTGTGGTTTAGGACTAAATTCCGCATCAGATAAGTATTTTACACAAATCATGCAACAGTTACAAAAAGAAACCATGCCAGTTGTCATTGATGCAGATGGACTTAACTTGCTTGCAAAATTCACACCATCCAAACTTTCCTCATCCGAGGAAAGGGTTTTGGTACTTACTCCACACCCAATGGAAGCTTCAAGGCTTTTGGAGTGTTCTTTAGAAGAAGTTTTAAATAACCTAGAAATCTCAGCAAGAAAAATTAGCGAAAAATATAGTTGTGTTACAGTTCTAAAAACGCACAGAACGATAATTTGTGATAAAGATTTTAAAATTCACATAAACGAACACGGAAATTCAGCCTTGGCAAAAGCTGGAACTGGAGACGTCTTAGCTGGAATGATAGCAGGTTTGCTTGCTCAAGGGATGAATGGATTTGAGGCTGCTAAATTAGGAGTTTATCTCCATTCTAAATCTGGTGAGCTTGCATCAAAAGATTTGACAGAATATTCTGTACTTGCAACTGATGTGATTAAATACTTACCTCAAGCAATAAAAGAAATTCTCTAATCTACAACTTTAATTCTACCGTCTGATTTAATTTCAATAGGTTCAGGATTTTTTCTCAAGTAATTTTCAACAATCTTATTTTTATCAAAATCGAATACAACAATTGCCTCATCATATCTATGTTTTAATCCTAAACCAGCATTGTCGTTCAAGAAACAATAATCATCCGCCATAACTGTATAGAATTTATCTTTTCTTGGGTTTTCTATATCTATAGGGTGTTCATTGCCTTCTCTATCAATGAATGACATTTTAGTAATCTCGGCTTCACTTTTTGAGTATTCATAACGCAAGCCACCTACTTGAATAATACCTGGACGATGGTTTGAGCTTTCCATTGTATCTTCAACTTTATCATCAAGTGCTTCTACCAATTCTTTTTCTGTAATCCTTGTTAGAGTCATTTTATTGCCAAACGGAGTAATTTGGTTTAAATCTCTAGTATCAATGTCGCCTTCGTGAAAACGGCTTCTGATATTTGCAGAGTTTGTTAGTGCAATATCAATATCGTATTCTTTTAACATACAGTCTAGAATAAAATTACAATGTGGATTTTCATTAACATAGATATCTTTTGGCGGTTCCTCTACATATCTAGCTGTTCCGACAATATCAGATTTGCCTAAAATATTTTCAAAAGCGTCTTTTGCGACCTTACTACGTGGATAATTTTCTGTCTTAATTACGTTATATTGTATTTTTGTAATTTGTCCTAGCTCATTAAACTGAAGATTAGGAATAGCGATATTTTCACCATCTCGTCCAACTTGTACAATTAATACAGGCTCACCTTTTGGCGACATAATCAAGTTTTCATCTTCTTTCACTTCTTTTAACAAGTTATGTGTATGTCCACCCAAGATTACATCAATATCAGAAACATTTTTTGCAATTTCTTGTTCTAACGGTAAACCTAAATGAGATAAAAGAATAATCTTATTAACACCCTGTTCTTTTAATCTTGAGACTTCATCTTGAACATCTCTCATTGTTCCTTCTTTGTTAGACAAGTTGCAAGATTCTATTTCAACAGGTCTTTTAATATGCGATGCCATATCAACTGGTGCAAGCCCGACAATACCGTATTTATTACCATTGCTTTCTACTATAAAAGAGTTCGAAATAACAGATTTCATAGGCGAGCCTTTGTCAGGATGCATATTTGCTGCAAGGAATTTGTAATTTCTATCTTGTACTATATCAGCAAAAATTCTAAGATTATTATCACACTCGTGATTTCCGACTGCAGTTGCTAAAACACCCGCTAAATTTAAGAACTCATTAACAACCTCTAATTCTTTTCTATTTTCGCCTAAAAACATATCCCCAGAAGCTAATTTTAACTTATCAACAGGCTCATTCGCATTAAAAAAGTCATTATCTTTAAAGATTTTATCTTCATCATATTTTTCAATAACAGTATAAGCTCTTTCCATTCTTAAGTTCTGCCCGTGAAAATCGTGTAAAGCAAAAAGGCTAAGCTGGGCTGGATTTGTGCGAATAGGTGAATCTCCATAAACTGAAATAGTTGTTGCGGGCTGTACTGGGCCTGATTTTAAAACTACATTTTGATTACTTTGTCGTCTAAAAGTAATAGGATTGTGGTTGACATTGAGTTTTGAAATATTAATGTTCATAGAGCACCTTTTCTTTATTCATATCAAAACTCCTCAAAATAAAAGTTGCTCAGCGAGAAGAAATATTTACAATAATTTACATTGCCAGACATGTTAGAGCCTTTCTTAATATTTCTTCCGGATTTGAGTTATCCTCAACCGTGGCCATAACCCTCGACAGCGCATCTTCTATCTCTTTATCGTCATAACCTAGCGAAATCATAATAGCTTGTGCATCAGACATAGCTTGATTTTGCGGTAAAGGACAAGCTGTTCTTGGGAGTTCTGTTTTCATTAACTTATCTTTGAGTTCAAGGATGATTTTTTGAGCTAATTTTGGGCCAACGCCTTTTGCACGGGTAAGCTCTTTGAAATTACCATCAATAACAAAAGTTATCAATTCACACGCATCAAATTCATTAAGCAATGCTAGCGCCATTTTTGCACCTACACCTGATACTGAAAGTAGGATTTGGAAAATATCACGAGTTTCTTTGTTTGAGAACCCAAAAAGCGCCATAGCATCTTCTCTATGAATCAAAGACACATAGTATTTGGTTAAATCCAATTCAGACACTTTAAAATCAACAAAATCACGTTCAGTGACTTCTAATAAATGCCCGATGCCTGATGCTTCAATAGTAACAAAGGTACCCTTAGCGGTTTTTCTCTTATCCGTCGGTAGTCCTTTAATGTAGTCAAACATCCTTAATCCCTCTGGAACTATTCTAACATGAATTTTTTAAATCTACCATGCTATGTTAACAATTATCAACTTTCAACTTTTTATTTAAAATATATTTACCCCTACCCCCTTTACAAAAAAAAATGTTTTGTGTAATATAATATCTGTTACCAATTGAATAACTTTGGAGGAGTGCCAGAGCGGTTGATTGGAGCGGTCTTGAAAACCGTCGTACGTGCGAGCGTACCGTGGGT
>JAZNBJ010000063.1:0-5383 GCA_045586965.1 Candidatus Gastranaerophilaceae bacterium
ATAAATATTGAATTTCAGCATGTTAAAAACAATGTTCAAAACATATAAAAAACATAAAAGTTTTCTACATGTTTGAATATAAAAATGTAGAAAAAAAGATTTTTAACAAAAACATATCAAAACATGTTCAAAACTAAAAAGTTTTCTACATAGTTTTTATATAATTTGATGTATTGATTATTTTTAATCTTGTTACTTTCTTGTATTGACAAGAAAGTAACGCAAAGAAACTCGCAAGCTGTATCTACGTTCATTAATCAATTGTAGAGCTCGACCTAAGCGACTGAACTCCCTACGGTCAAACAGCAGTCGCTTTGATATTGTCTCGCTAACATTGATTATTCACTCCGATAGGCTTGCATTATTTGCAGCGGCCGAGCACTGTTTGAGCAAAGCGAGTTTGCGAGGCTAAAGCGATTGAGCGTAGCTCAAAATTAAAAACTCAGCCGAACGAAGTGAGGATGATGGGAACTATTGCGTGGTTTCTTTTTCTTTGGGTGCGTTTCTTTTTCTTTACCTCGCAAATAAAGAAAAAGAAATGCACAAATTAAAAAATATTATTTAATACATCAAATTATATAAAAAATTAAAATTTAATTAAACAAAATTTATTTTTTTCTGTTTTTATAAGTCCATCTTTTTGCATTTTTGATAATTCAAAACTCATTGCAGAACGATCAATATTTAAATAATCTGCCAAATCTTGTCTGTTATAAGGAATTTCAAAAATATTACTTTTGTTTTTCTTAGCTTCATTAGAAAAATAAGTCAATAATTTTTCTCTAATTGTTTTTTGAGAAATATTTTCTATTTTTTGTAAGAGTTCAATATTTTCTTTTGACAAAATTTCAAAAAGATTATTGATTAACAATCTATGTTTTGTACAAACATTTTGGCACATTGTTGTACATTTTTCATAGCTTAAAATTAATAACTTTGTATTACCGACAGATACAGCATCAATACTAGATTCAATATTTTTAGATGCAACAAAAGCGAGTGCAATATTTTCATTAATACCTATTTGTGTCACAATAATTCTTCTTCCCCAATAAGTATCTTTTTCAATATTTACAGCACCATCTAATACAAGATAAATATTTTTAACCAATTCACCTTGGCGAATAATAAATTCACCATCTTCAAATGATTTAATACGTGCATTAAAACACTCTAGCATGTTTTTTAATTCATCTTCTGACAAACCAAAAAATACTGGTGAATTTTTTATTTGATTGTAATATTTTTGCATATTTCTCTCTTTTTTATTTAATTATTTTGTTTTTTTTCTAACAACATTTTCTATCGCATCATAATGTTCGCAAGATACAGATTTTGTAATTCTTAGTAATCTTTCTTGTAAATCCTTATCTTCTATTTTATATGCTAATTTTAAAATTGCATAATCTCTTATTTCTTTATCTAAGAAATTTATTTTCCATAACAAACGTTCTTGTAATGCTGGATTTTGTATATTTGAAATTTTTCTATATTGTTGTTTTACCTTGTTTCTTGGCAATAAATGTACAAAACTAGCTAAATGTTCAACTGTTTCAGGCATAGCATGGCGTTCTGCAAGCATGTAATAGTCATAAATTTTTTCTGGGAATATTTCATGTAATGACGCATTAATATCATCTTGCATTATAACATTTTCATCTTTGCGTTTTGCAAGTAATGGGATTTCGTTGAACAATATTATTTGTGTAACTTCATCTTTTCTAGCAGCTAATGTTTCAAAATATCTAAGTTGATCATCATAATTATCTAAATATTTCAAAACATAAGCTAAAGCTTGATCAACTTTTGGTTTATTCAAATTAAGACATTTATCAATATAATAATTTTTATTATCTAAATATTTAATACCAAGAGCAATTCCTGCAAAATCGCTGTCACTATTTTTTCTATCAGAATAAACATTATGCCAATATCCAATACGTTCAAGAGGTGTTAATTCTTTTATTTTTTCAAGTTTTTTTCTAGCAACTTTATCGGCATTTTTTAGTCTATTAACAACTCTCATTCCGCCGTAATCGTAGTTATATCCTTTAATACGATTGTACCCATTAATAGCACCTTCTTTTTCTTCGTCTGTACATTTAATACCATATTTATACTCAGGAACAATACGTTCAGGAAGACGAACATCTTCATCTAAAAATTTACTTACAATATATCCAGAACCAAGACTTGCAAAGAAGAATTTACCTCTGTGTGTATCGTGTCCTTCTTGATTTCTCCAATACATACCGTTATTAATTTCTGCATAACAACCATGGCTCTTGAATGGATGCCATTCTTTACCTTTTAGTTGATGAAAAACTTTTATTACATATTCATCTTCAGTTTCTGGATCACGCAAACCTTCTATTTTGAAAACTTTACCTTTACCACCTTGGTCAATGTATTGAAGTTCAATATCGTCCCAAGGATAAAGAATTTTGTATTTCTTAAACACATCAGTCAACATTTTATTAACAGAATCAGGTCTATATTTTTTCTTATGTTCAAAAACAAAAACATTGCTTGTTTCACAAAAAGTTCTAATCGTATTAGCAACATCATCAAAAACTTTTAAAATTTCTAAAATAGCTTCACGTTTATTTTCTTTTGGTAATTTTTGGAAAATGAAATTAGGTAATTGACCAACAACAGGGTTAGTTTTAGCTTTTTCTAACATCATTTTTTCAATATCTTTTTGTCCATCAATATAAATTTTATTTTTTAAAGCCTTTGTAAGACCTTTATGAGAAGGTGAATTTAGATTTTTATTGTTAGAACTAAAACTTGTAATAGGTGAAATAAACATAATACACACATCTTTCTGTTTTTGAATATCTAATAAAAAAGAGACCTTTTTCGGCCTCTCTTCTTTTATACAATCATAATACAACTAAACAAATTTATGTCAAATAAAATTTAATTAAAATTTTGTTGTAATTACAACGGACGTGTTGTTAAAAATATAATATTATAATTTTGTAAAAGAAAAAGGAATAAAAAATGAATACTCAACAAATTGATAATTTAATAAATATTCTCGACGGCTATGTTGAAAAGGGAGGACACCACTTAAATGTGAACGTTTTTAATAGGAATACACTACTCGATGCGCAAAAAAATCCGGAAAAATACCCTCAATTAACAGTGAGGGTATCCGGATACGCAGTAAATTTCAACAAGCTTACAAAAGAACAACAAGACGACGTTATCTCTCGAACATTCCATAATAAACTAGGGTAAATTAAGGGGTAAAATATGGGGTAAATTAAAGGGATATAATTTGACTTCCGAGACACTCTGCCCACACGGATTGCTAAAATAGGTAATCCGTTTTTTGTTGTTTTGCGTTAAGTTTTATAAAACAAAACCCCTCACCCTGTTTTCTAATTTTCGCATTGCTCAATTTGAAAACAGTCCTCTCCCTCAAGGGGCGAGGGGAAGGGATTTAAAATAAGGAGAATAAAATGACATTTAACGCTTTAAAAGAAAAAGGATTACCTTTAGAAAAACAACTTAGAAATTGGCATCTTATCGTTCGTGACCCATACAATAAAAACGAGGTTGATTGCTATACTAGAACTCGTCAAATTTTAATGAATGGTATTGAAGTTGAGGCTTGGAACTTTAAACACGCATTTTCTCGACTTTGTCCTGATAAAGAAGCTTGTGATTTGGTTACAATGACAAGAAGAATTGAAGACCAGCAACAAACAACTGTAAACTGGCTTTGTCCGAAAGATCAATCTGTTTTGGAAACAACTTTAGGCTATGAACAAGTTGCAGTAGATTTAACAGCTTGGCTTGCACAAAATGAACCAGATAAATATGTTAAAGAAACTTACGATTTTGGACTTTTAGAAGACTTTGATCACTTATATCGTTATGCACAGTGGGCTTATATGGAAGAAGGGATTTGTCCTAATGATATTGTTCAATGTCAAACAGATGTAATTGTTGGTCGTCCGACTCAACATCATCATAACTGTAATGCACTTAGATTAAGAAAGCCTTATGATAAAACAACAACAGCACCTCAAACAAAGGTTAATCTTTTGACTCTTGTATCAGCTGAACAACAAACACATAACTATTATGCTGAACACGGGTTTATGTACGGAAATCACGTCTTGAGAGAGACTTATGCAGAGATTAAAGACGTTGAAGAAGAACATGTTACTATGTATGAGTCTTTGATTGATCCAACAGAGAGTTTATATGAAAAACTCTTATTACACGAATTTACAGAAGTTTGTAATTATTATACTTGTGTAGAAGATGAAGTAGATTCTGAGCTTAAAAAGATTTGGGAATTTATGCTTGATGTAGAGCTAGGTCATTTGCAAATTGCATCTGAATTGTTTAAAAAATACGAAAAACGTGATCCTGAAGAAATTATTGGTGAAGATATAATTATTCCTTGCAGATTTTTATCTCAAAAAGAATATGTGACAAAGATTCTTTTATCAGAAGTTGATAAGAGATTAGGTGTAAACAAAGATTATATGAATAAAAAAGATTTGCCTGAAGATTGGGCAAGTTATGATATTCAAATAAAAGCGAATGAGTTAGGTTCACCTACTGAAAGCACAATTACAATAATTACAGACCATATGGGTAGAGATATTGTTCGAGCAGATAAAAAGCTTATGGATAAAGAGACAGATATTTTAGAAAAAGGGCTTCAAGAACGTGTGCTGGCACCTGATACAGTATATCCAGATAGCTTGCAAGAATCAATTGATTTGTATGAAGAAAATCAAGAGATTAAAGAAAAACTAGAAAAAGAAATCTATAAATAGAACAAACAAAAAGGGCTTTTTAAAAGCCCTTTTTTAATATGAAAGAAATTACATAATATTTATTATTAGTACATATTTCTTTAAATATTCTTTCTATGTCCTTTTCTTTTTTCTTATTTGCGAGCCAAAAAAAAAGAAAAGGACCAAAAGAAAAAAGAAAGACGCAATCGTTTTCAACGTCTTCGCTTCGCTCAGCCGTGTTTTTTGTTCGACTTCGTCGAATCTCTTATGCTCGCTATTGTGCTACGCACACGCTCGCAATTTTAAAACCCTCTTCAAAGAAGGAGGGTTAGAGGGGCGGCTAACCAAGCCGAGCGTCAAGCGAAGCGACTAGCGAGGCTAAAGAGGTTGGGCTTTCAGCCCAACGATTAAAACCTCAGCCGAACGAAGTGAGGATGATGAGAACAATTGCGTGTTTTTCCTTCTTCTTTTGCTATCTTTTCTTCTTCCTTTTGCCTCGCAAATAAAAGGAAGAAGAAAAGTAGAACAAGGTTAAAAACCCCTCACCCTGTTTTCTAATATTCAACTTCGTTTCATATTGAAAACAGACCTCTCCCTCAAGGGGCGAGGTGAATACT
>JAZNBJ010000064.1:0-21004 GCA_045586965.1 Candidatus Gastranaerophilaceae bacterium
CACTATTAATAGCGCTAGCAGCTATATATGTACTATATGCTCTTTTGATGTTTCAAGGCGGCAAAAAAAATGCTGAGCTACAGCTTACAACCAAAAATATTCTTGAGCAAGTTCAAATCCTATTTGAAAAAGGAGAATATGCGCTTGTTCAGCTTTTGGCTACAAAATATTTAGACAGAGTTCCTTCTCATAGAGAAGTTAGACAATATTTGGCACAATCTTATTACAAAGACCAAAAATATAACAATGCAATGAAACAATGCTTGATTATATTAAAAAAAGATCCAAACAACCTTGATACCAGAAAGCTTCTTGGCGATTGTTATGTACAAAAACAATTTTTAAGCAAAGCGATTAAAGAATACGAAAATATTATTGAACACCGTAGCAAAGACAAGGATATTGTAAGAACGCTTGCCGAATTATATAAAAACACTGAACAAGTTTATTCTGCAATTACTGTATATAATATACTTGCAGAACTTTTAGAGCAAAACGAAGAAATCGCAGATGTTCAATCAATCCTCGCAGAGCTTAATGAAGAAGTTAAAGACTACCCTGCAGCTTTTGAAGCTTACAAAGCTCGCTTGAGCATCTATCCTACTGATTTACCTACAAACCAAAAATTAACAGAACTATACATAAAACTCAAAAACTTACCAAAAGCTGTTGAAACTTTACATTATATGTTAACTTTCACCGCTGAGCCTAAATTTTTATTATGGATTTTTGAAAAATTAATTGATATTTACGTTGAAACAGAAGAGTACGAAAAAGCTATTGAATATTCTAATAGAATGCTAGAAGTACAAGGTTCTGACAAGTTTAAAATCAGAAATGATATTGCAATGTTTAATATCAAATTAAACAACGTTGAAACAGGTATAAATATTCTCGAAGAACTTGTAATGATGTCACAAAATGGATATGATGTTACAGTTCAATTGGCTGAAACTTATATCTCTTGCAAAGAATACCAAAAAGCTTTGGATAAATATTTAGCATTGCTCGACAAAGCAACACAAAAAGAAGCTAAAAATATTAGAACATTGATTGCTGATTTATATATTGCCTGGGCAGTAAGTTGCAGAGATGAGAAAAGGATTGAAGAGTCTTTCCACAAGCTCGAAGCTGCTATTGAATATAATGCGGTAAATTCTGAAATTTATTATAATAAAGCTGTCAATCATATTCTTCAAAACAACCCTGCTTCTTCAATTGAATTTTTAAGACGAGCTCTTGAATATGATAAACAAAAAGTCAATCATGCTAAATATTTCTTAAAACTTTCAGAAGCTCACCATATTTTAGGAAATTTCTTTGAAGAGAAAAAAGCACTTAATGACTTATTAAAAATAGACGAAAAGAATCCAATGGGGTTATATAGAACTGGCGTTATGTACGTCGCTCAACACGATACAAAAAGTGCAGAAGAAGCTCTTAAAAAAGCTTTGCAATATGATCCTAACTTGATTAATGCAAAATATAATTTGGCATTAATTTACGAAAGTAACAACAGAGACAAAGCTAAAGAATTATATATTGATATACTAGAACAAGATCCAACTCACGAAGAAGCTAAAAACGCTCTTGCAGATCTTGCGTCTTCTGATTATTACTAGACATCTTCTGGTATAAAAACAACTTTGTCAGAAAGATAATCCCTTGCCTCTTTTTCAGTTGAAAAACGAGGAACAATTCTTTGATAATCTTTAACGATAGAAATAATATCATCAGTTGACATTTTAATAATTCTTCTGCCATTATTTTGTGTTTCAATAATTCTTGCCATATTTTCACCTCACAAAAATATTAACGGCAAAGTTGAAAATATCTTTAACACTTTCATTTGATGTAATTAGGAAACTTTTTTCATATTTTAATTAACATAAAAAATGGCGGGCGAAAATTTTAAATTTTCGCCCGCCATTAATTAAACTTCACCCTGGCTATTGCACTGCTTCCGCACAGTCTTTACAAACAGTCTCGTGTCCTGCAACTTCGCCAAGCTTTCTGTATTTCCAGCAACGTTCGCATTTTTCGCCTTCTGCTTTTGTTACCCAAACTGTAATACCATCTTCTGTATATTCGTTTAGAACTTCTGCAGGAGCTGACTCTGATACATAAGCTTGTGAAACAATGAAAATATCAGCCAAGTCTTTAGCATTAGCTTTCAATACTTCTGCATCAGCAGATTTAACATGCACTGCCACTTCTAAAGAGCTTCCAACTTTCTTATCAGCTCTAAGTGGTTCAATACCACGAGTTACAACCTCTCTTGTCTTCAAGATTTTTGCAAAAGTTTCTTCAAGCTCTGGTGCGTTCCACGCTTCATTTACCACAACCCAATCAGCAAGAAGAATACTTTCTAGGCCATTACGCTGACATTCAGGAGTATTTTGCCAAATATCTTCTGCTTGGTGTGGCATTACAGGAGTTAAAACCCTCACTAACGCTTGTAAGTTTTCGTATAGAACAGTTTGGCAAGCACGTCTTGAAAGTGATTTTTTACCTGCCGTATAAAGTCTATCTTTTACGATATCAAGATAGAATGAGCTTAAATCATTTGTTGCAAAGTTTTGAAGAGCTTGGAAATATTTGTAGAACTCATAGCTTTCAAAGGATTCTGTAATCTCTGCAATAACTTTATTTAATTTATGTAATGCAAATTTATCGATAGGTTTTAAATCTTCGTATTTTACATAATCAACTGCAGGATCGAAATCAAAAATATTACCAAGCAAGAATCTTGCAGTATTTCTGGTTTTCTTAAAGATTTCAGCAAGTTGTTTAATAATATTATCACCGATTTTGGTATCGTTTCTATAATCAACAGATGCTGCCCAAAGTCTTAAAATATCTGTACCATAGACTTTAATAACTTCTTGCGGTGTTACAACGTTACCAATAGATTTTGACATCTTTTTGCCTTCACCATCCATAACGAAGCCGTGAGTTAAAACAGATTTATATGGTGATTTTTCTTGAGTTGCGATTGATGTCAATAAAGAAGACTGGAACCAACCTCTATATTGGTCAGAGCCTTCTAAATACATATCAACAGGAGTATGGCCTAATTGTTCTGCACGTTTTTCTACAACAGCTCTCCAAGTGATACCTGAATCAAACCAAACGTCCATAATATCAGATTCTTTAGTTAAGTGAACGCTTCCGCATTTTGGACATTTGAAGCCTGCTGGAAGAAGTTCTGCTGTTGTGCGTTTTACCCAAGCATCTGATGATTCTTTTTCAAAAATGTCAGCTACATTTTTGATAGTTTCATCAGTTACAATAGCTTCGCCACAATCTTCGCAATAGAATACAGGAATTGGGACACCCCAAGCTCTTTGTCTTGAAATACACCAGTCAGTTCTACTTGCTACCATGTTTGAAATTCTAACTTCACCACTTGCAGGAATCCATTTTACGTTTTTGATTTCTTCAAGAGTTTTTTCTCTGAATTTATCAACTTTTACAAACCATTGAGGTGTTGCTCTATAAATTACAGGTTTTTTACATCTCCAACAATGTGGATAGCTGTGTTGAATATCTTGTTGAGCAAGTAAAGCACCACAGTTTTGCAATTTTTCTATAACAATTCCATTTCCTTTATAATATGGAACCCCTACTAGATCCTTGTCATTTACCCCTTCTGTCCAAACACCTTTTGAATCCAGTGGTGAGAATACTTCAATATTATATCTGCAACCAACTTCGTAGTCTTCAAGACCGTGACCTGGAGCTGTGTGAACCGAACCTGTACCAGCTTCAAGTGTAACGTGCTCACCTAAAATAATAGGAGATTTTCTATCTACAAGTGGGTGTTTAGTTTCTAATAATTCTAAATCTTGACCAGTGCAAGATCCGATAACTTTAATATCAGCTTCTTCCCAAGCAACATCATTTAAGAATGAAGCTAACAAGCCTTGAGCAATTACATAGATATCACCTTTGTAATCAAAGAAAGTATATTCAAATCTTGGGTGCATGCTGATTGCCATATTTGAAGGAATAGTCCAAGGGGTTGTTGTCCAAATTACTGCGTAAACTTTTTTACCTTGTGTATCGACAATTTTATTAATTTTTTCAACTGAATCTGGTTCAAAAGCAAATCTTACATAAATAGATGTTGAAGTATGATCTGCGTATTCAACTTCTGCTTCAGCTAAAGCTGTTTCGCAAGAAGCACACCAGTAAACAGGTTTAAGCCCTTTTTCAACATATCCTTTTTTAAACATTTCACCAAATACTCTGATTTGTTCTGCTTCAAATTCAGGGTTAATTGTCAAATAAGGATGATCCCAATCGGCCCAGCAGCCTAAACGTCTAAATTCAGCTTCTTGGCCTTTTAAGTTTTTGTGAGCAAATTCTCTACATTTTGCTCTCAACTCAGCTGGTGTTAAAGCTTCACGACCGCCTTTAATATTTTTTACAACAGCATTTTCGATAGGCAAACCGTGAGCATCATAGCCTGGAACATAAGGTGCATAATATCCACGCATAGATTTATAACGAATAAGAATATCTTTAAGAATTTTGTTCAAAGCATGTCCAATGTGAATTTTATCAGAACTCAAATATGGAGGTCCGTCATGAAGAATAAAACTATTTGCTTTATCTCTTTGAGCTAAATTCTTTTCATAAACCTTAATATCTTCCCAAAACTTTTGTGTTTGAGGTTCTTTGTTTGTTGCATTTGCTCTCATTTCAAGAGTGGTTTGCGGTAAATTTAAGGTCTCTTTGTATTCCATTTTCCTTATTCCCTTCCTTATACTAAATTATTTTTTACAAAAATCCGATTGAAAACTAACATCATTATTAACTTTTCCAAATGTGTTAGTTTTTATATTTTTTAATTTTAAAAACTCATTCATTTTATTATAATCAAAAACGTTTTCCCATCTTGCAATAACAACAGTTGCAACACAGTTTCCAATTAAGTTTACCGCAGTTCTTCCCATATCAAGAATTTGATCAATCCCTAGAAGAAGAGCCACACCCAAAATCGGATAATTAAAACTAGTCAAGGTTCCTGCAAGAACAATCAAAGATGCTCTTGGAACACCTGCAACACCTTTTGACGTAAGCATCAATGCAAACATAATAACAAGCTGTTGTTCTAAAGTTAATTCAATTCCCACAAGCTGGGTTGAGAACAAAACTGCCATTGCAAGATATAAAGTTGAGCCATCTAAATTAAAAGTATATCCAGTAGGCATTACAAAACCAACAATAGATTTTGGAACACCAAAATTCTCCATAATTGACATTGCCTTTGGTAAAGCTGCTTCAGAACTTGCAGTTGTAAATGTTAACAAAGCGGGTTCTTGAATAGCTTTAATCAAGCCTGTAAAAGATATATGAACCAATTTGCAAGCAATAAATAGAACTAAAAGCACAAATACTGCAAGAGCAACATACAATGCCATTATGACTTTACCGTAATTTATCAATATATCAACACCGTTTGTTCCAACTGTATAAGCAATAGCACCAAAAATACCGATTGGCGCAAACAACATTACATATTCAGTAAATTTGAACATTATTTTCGATACAGAGTTTAAAACATCAACAACAGGTTGAGCTTTTTTACCGACTGCACAAATTGCAAGCGCAAAGAATATTGAAAAGACTACTATTTGCAACAAGTTTCCATCAGCCATAGCTTGTACGATACTTGTCGGGAAAAGGTTTAAAAACATTTCGCCAAAAGAATAATGAGGAGACGCTGTTGCCATACTTGCAATTTCACCAATCGGAATATGGCGAGATACAATGTCCATCATGCCTTCACCAGGTTTGAAGATATTTGCAAAGCCTAAACCAATAATTAGTGCAAAAGTTGTGACAACTTCAAAATAAACAATCGTTTTTACACCCAATCTGCCAAGGCTCTTTGCATCACCATGGCCTGCAATACCAACAACAAGTGTTGCGAAAAGAAGTGGTGCAATAATCATTTTGACCATTCGTAAAAAGACTTCTGCAAGCACATGAGTTCTAACAGCAAAATCTGGGAAAGCCCACCCTGTCAAAATTCCAAGCGCTAATGCAATAAATATTGCCCATGTTAAACGAGAACTTTTCAATACCTTATTCCTAATTAACCTCTACAATATTAAATTATACACCAAACAGAAGAAAATAATTAAATTACAAACTTTTTGTCAAAAAACTTTGTAGAATATAGTCTTGCATAAAATATGCGGTAAATCTTATAGCATTACCGCATCCAAAATTTATCTTGTTGGGGTAAAACCCCAACCTACAAGCTCTTAATTTTTATTAATAACACCCCTCACCCATTTTTCTAAACTCATTACATTCATTAAGAAAAATTTCCCTCTCCCGCAAGGGGCGAGGGGATATTAGCTAGATTTCCAGCGCAAGCGCTGAGAATGACATAAAAACTTTCTACTAAATAGAAACAAGCTTTTTTGCCTGTTTCCAAAGCGCATCAAATTCTTCAAAGGAATATTCTTCCAAAGGTTTTATCGCTATTTCTTCCATTTTTTTAAATCGTTTTGTAAATTTTTTATTTGCTTTCAAAAGAGCCTGTTCTGCATCAATTTTATGCCAACGTGCATAATTTACAGTTGCAAAGAAAATATCGCCCATCTCATCTTCCATTTTTTCCATATCGCCGATTTGAGCAGCTTCTTCAAACTCTCTATATTCAGATTTTATGCACTCTTTCAAAGTCTCTACACAATCCCATTCAAAACCAACTTTAACCGCTTTTTTACTAATTTTTTGTGCTGACATCAAAGCTGACTGAGCTCTTGAAACACCATCAAGCACAGATTTTCTATGTTTCTTTTCTTCTTTTTTTAGCTGTTCCCAATTATCCAAAATCTCATCAGTAGATGATACTTTTGTATCACCAAAAACATGCGGATGTCTATGCACAAGCTTATCAGACAATTCTTTTGCTACATCTTCAATATCAAAATCGCCTTCATCTTTAGCAATTTGAGCATGCAAAACAACTTGAAGAAGAACATCCCCTAATTCTTCTCTTAAATGTTTCATATCGTTATCGTCTATTGCATCCACTGCCTCATAAGCTTCTTCAAGCATATTTGGACGCAAAGATTGGTGTGTCTGCTCTCTGTCCCACTGACACCCATTCTCGCTACGCAATGTCGCAACAATTCCGATTAACCTTTCAAGCTGTGGATAATTCATAGCTTAAATTATACAACGAAATTATTTTGTTGTTAATTAGTGTTCTGCATTGCCTTCTTTAATAGCGATTGCAAGTTTGTGAATACACCAACCAATTACTGCACCTGCAACACCTGCAGCACCTGCTATTTTTAAAATCCTTTTACCATTACCACCTTTAGCAGCTTTTTCAATTGCATCAAAAGCTTCTTGTGTTACTTCTGGAACTTTTTGGAATTTATTTTGAACACTATCATAGCAAGCTTGAATCCAGTTTTTCATTGACTGTAATTTAGTTTTTACATCAGTATTAAACCAATTTTTAATAGCTTCTTTATTGTCTTTCAAATTACGTTCAGTGATTGTTGATAAAAACTCATCTACAGTTTGTCCTACTGATTTACAATAATTCTCAACAGCTTCTTTATTTCTATTAAATAAATCTATTAATTCATCTGGGTTTTTAATTTTCTTAATATTTTCTATAATTTCAATAGTTTGTTCTTGAACTTTCTTTGCTAACACAGCTCCATCATCCACAAAGTTTTGATAAGCTCTTTGGGCAAATTCTTCTACAACTTCGCCACTTTTAGAAATGTGAGGATTTACTTTTGCTGCAACTACACCACCAGTAATTGCACCTAAAGTTGCACCTGCAATAGTCCCGCCTGCAGCTGTCTTTTTCTTTTCTTGATAAACAGGCTGATATCCCGCTTGGTTATAAGTCAATGGTGCTGGGTAAGATACTGTCATAATAAACACACTCCTATATTTCTACACTTATATATATAAAACCTTTTTCCGTAAAAAAATTGACTATTTATTAAGAAATGTAAAGAAAAAGCAGCTCAATAAAATATTATATTTTATTGAATATTAAATTCTTTATTCGCCCCAATCATTCAAATAGAACGGTTTTCTTATACGTGTATCTTCATAAAACTCTTTATTAGCTGGATCATACGCTTTTATTTTCAATATTCTATTATCCAATTCTTCATTAGGGCTTTGTTTTTGGGCTGCTTTAAAATATTTCAAAGCAGAGCGAGAATCCCCAAATTTTTCATAAATATCGCCCATTTTATAAAGCGTATCGTAATTTGTATCAAAGCCGTGTTTATAAGCTTGATTATAGTGTCTTAGGGCATTTCTATATGATTCTCGTCTATAATAAAATTCACCAAAATTGTAATATATTACAGGGTTTTCTTTATCTATTCCCAAAGCTTTTGAAAAATATCCTTTTGCATATCTATCACGTCCAACTAAGTCATTTAAAACACCCAATTTTACTGCATATTCTATAGAATCAGGGTTTATTTTTTCTAAAACAGAATACAAAAACAAAGCATTTGTCATATCTTCTGTTACAGTTTTTTCTTTAGAATTAATTGCGCTATGATAATATTTTTTCGCCTTCATACTTAATTCTGGTTCTGAAAGTTTAGAATAATCAACAGGGATTGAATAATCAATCTTGCCTTTTATAGCTGAAAAAGCCGTATTCTGGCTAATCAGCAGAACTAAAGATATTAATAAAACTGTTATGGAAAGTTGTCGCATAAATTTATCTTAATATTACATAATAATCACTATTATATCAGATAATTTTTTAGTACAATATATTTTAAAAAAGGAGTCGTTTTTTGAAAGAGCTTGTTTGTTTGACAATATTTTTAATCTTAGGAGCAATCTTTGCAATACTTATGGTTATTGCAGGGTTTATTTGTCAGTACAAAAAAGACTCTCCAATCAAAAACACAACTTATGAATGCGGTGTAATACCTTTTGAAGATGCAAAAGTGAAGTTTGATATCAAATATTTTAACTATGCAATTTTATTTTTAATCTTCGATATAGAAACTGTTTTTCTATATCCATTTGCAATAAACATGAACTCATTGGGACTTTTTGCAATAATTGAAGCTTTTATTTTTGTTGTAATTTTACTTTTTGGTCTATTTTTTGCAATAAAAAAGAAAATGTTGAGGTGGGTGTAATGAATGTTATAGTAACTTCTATTGATTACATTCTAAACTGGAGCAGAGCAAACTCTCTATGGCCACTTACATTTGCAACATCATGTTGCGGAATAGAGATGATGCAGACCGTTGCTTCTAATAACGACATCGCAAGATTTGGCTCAGAAGTCTTTAGAGGTTCTCCAAGGCAAGCTGATTTACTTATTTGCGCAGGAACAATTACGCACAAAATGGCACCCGCTTTATTAAGATTATATGAACAAATGCCTGAGCCCAAATATGTTATCGCAATGGGCGCTTGCACTTGCGGTGGAGGAATGTTCGCTGAGACTTCTTATTCAGTTATAAAAGGAATTGATAAAATTATCCCTGTTGATATTTATCTTCCAATGTGTCCACCAAAGCCTGAAAGTTTGATTGATGCTATAAGAAAGCTACAAACAAATATAAAAAAAGAAAGTATTATAGATAGAAAATCTTTCTGCGAAAACCACACTTCTCCATTAAAAGAATACTGCGGTTTGCTTGTGAATAGAGATTTTTCTGTTACAAAATTAGGTGTAGAATAAAATTTTTGAGGTGAAAATGAATATAAATGAATTAAAAAATATATTAGGCGAATGCGAAATTAAAGGTGAAAAAATTGTAGTTAATTTCCACTTAGCTAAAACATTAGAATTTATAAAAAATAATTATGGCTTTAATGTTTTAAAAGAAATTATCGCTGTTGATAATAAAGATATGGGAATTGAGCTAACTTATCGTTTATTTTCTGTCGAAAACGAAGAAGAAGTTTTAATATCAATTTCTGTAAAAGACGAAGCAGAAAGTGTTAGCTCAATTTTTGATAGCGCTACTGCTGACGAAAAAGAAATCTATGACCTTTTCGGCGTAAAATTCATTGGCAATAAAGAATTGAAACGTCTTTATATGCCAGAAAGCTGGGAAGGACATCCGCTAAAAAAAGATTATGAACAAAAAGATGAGAGGCTAAGCTGGAATGACTAAGCTCAAATTAAACTTGGGGCCTCAACACCCTTCTACACACGGGGTTTTGAGACTTATACTTGAGCTAGAAGGAGAGAAAATTCTTTCCTGCGAACCTGACGTGGGCTATTTACACAGAGGAATGGAAAAAATGGCTGAAAAACTTAGCTACATCCAATACTTACCTCTAGTTGACAGAATAGACTACTTGGCAGGTTTTTTCTATTCCGAATTGTTATGTAGGACTGTTGAAAAAACGCTTAATATAGAACTTTCTGAACGAGTAAAAACAATTAGAGTTTTGTTATTAGAACTAAACCGAATTGCATCTCACTTATTATGGATTGGCGCATTCTTAATGGACTTAGGCGCAGTTTCACCATTTTTCTACGCATTTAGAGAACGTGAAACGATTTTAGAATATTTTGAAAAAATATCTGGTCAAAGAATGATGAACAATTACTTTGTCTTTGGCGGTGTTAGACGTGATATTTTTGATTTAGATGACGTCGAAAAAATAATCAAAACTTTAGAAAAGAAAATTATAGATTATGAAAATGTAATTACAGAAAACCCTATTTTTAGACAAAGAACAGATGGTAAAGGCATTTTAGAGCAAGAAGTTGCTTTCAATGGTTCAATTACAGGCGTAAATTTAAGAGCAAGCGGAGTCAATTTAGATTTCCGCAAGAATGATTATTTATATAATTTTTTTGATTTTACTCCTGTAGTTTTGGATGGTAAAGATGCTTGGTGTCGCTATAAAGCAAGGATTTTAGAAATTAAATTAAGCTCAGATATCATAAAACAAGCTTTAGAAAAATTAAAAACACACGAAAATTTGGAACAAAAACTTGTTAATCCAATAAACTTAAAACTTCCTGAAGGTGAGTATTATTCAGAAATAGAAGCTCCGAGAGGTTTAGCAAGTTTGTACATAAAATCTGACGGAAGCGAAAAACCATATCGCCTAAAATGGCGTACTGGTTCATATTATGCCGTAAATTTATTAAGAAAATTGCTTGTCGGAGAATACTTAAATGATGCTATTGCGATTGCAGGGTCTTTAGATATAATTTTGCCGGAGGTTGATAAATAATGAATTATTTGTATTTCTTATATATCGAATTTCTTGCAAAACATAATATTCCAAAACTTTTTGGTGATATAACTTTTTATGCAATACCTGCAACAATAATTTTTATTGCCTTGCTTTTAGTAATCCTTGCGCTTGTTTTGTTTGAAAGAAAACTTTTAGGCTGGTTTACTCAAAGAAAAGGACCAAACAGAGTTGGGCTTTGGGGAGTTTTACAAACTATTGCGGATGCATTCAAGCTTTTATGCAAAGAAAATATTACTCCAAAAGGTGCTGATAGATTTTTGTTCAACCTTGCACCAATAATTATTTTCGTTCCTGTAATGCTTGTCCTTGGGCTAATTCCATATTGTTCAGAATTTACCTTTATGAAGTTCCAAACAAATCTTTTGATATACGTAATTGTAGCAACCATGCCTGTTTTAAGCATACTTCTTGCAGGTTGGGCAAGTAATAATAAATATTCATTAATGGGTGCAGTGAGAAACGTATCGCAGATTTTAGCTTATGAGTTACCAATTGCGTTTACTGTTTTATCAATAATCGTATTAGCAAGCTCAATGAATTTAACTCAAATCACACTTGCGCAATCAAGCCAGTTTGGTGTATTTGGTTGGTTCTGTGGACCGTGTTTAATCGGTTTAATAATTATGTTTATTTGCACGCTTGCAGAGCTTAATCGCTGTCCGTTTGATTTACCTGAAGCTGAGAGTGAATTAATCTGTGGATACAATACAGAATATTCAGGTATGAGATTTGCTTTATTTTACCTAAGCGAATACGGAATGCTTTTTGCAAACTCACTTTTGATTTCAATCTTGTTCTTAGGTGGATATCTTTCACCGTTTGGAAAATATTTCTTCTCAAGCGGAGTTTTAATCTATTTTGAACAAGCTTTTTGGTTACTTGCAAAATCATTCTTGATTATATTCTTAATGATTTGGGTAAGAGCAACTCTCCCAAGACTCGCATCTTTTGATTTGCTTAAATTCTCTTGGGCAGTTTTATTACCTGCATCAATCTTGAATTTTCTTTTAATGGTTCTAGTAAAATATTTCTTAGGAGGCGGATATGTATAACAAGATTAAATACACGCTTCTTAGCATGATTATTGTTTTCAAACATCTTTTCAAAAAACCTGTAACTTTAGAATATCCAGAAAAGAAAAAACCAGTTGGCGAAAACTTTAGAGGAAAACCTGATGTAGACGGTTGTATTAAATGTAGAACTTGCCTAAAAGTTTGCCCAACAGGTGCGATTACTATTAGTGAAAATGAATACAAATACGATTTAAAAAAATGTATTTTCTGCGGAAATTGCAGTTTCTATTGTCCTGTAAAAGCAATAAAAATGTCTGAATGCTATGAGCTTGCAACAGAGAATAAAAATGATTTAGAATTAACTTATAAGATAGGAGGCGAAAGTGAACGGAATTGATAATCCGATAATATTTTATCCTTCTGCTCTTTTAATGATTTTATTAGCATTATTTGCTATTGGATTAAAAGATATTTTTCGTTCGCTTCTTTGCGCTATAGTTGTTTTCTTTTTGGCAGGTTTAGTTTTCTATGTTTTAGGCTCTGAATATAATGCTGTTATCCAAATTGCAATCTATGGAGTTGCAGTTCCTATCATTTTAGGATTAGCAATTATGTTCACAAGTCATGGAATAAATAAAAATAAAACAAAAGCTTCTAATTTAAAATATGTTATATTCTTCACAAGTGGATTATTTATTCTAGCAATAACTTATTTGGTGCTTACTTCTTTAGTAATTTCGCCAAGTGGTTTTAATTTGTCTGAGCAAATCGGAGGAACTACAATTCAGACAATTTCTGCAATTACAAGTGGAATTTTTGTAAAATACGTTTATGCTTTTGAATTATTTTCTATAATATTAACTCTTATAGTTATTGGACTTACTTTCGTTAATAAAACAGAAAAAGAGGAGGTAAAAGATGAATGAAATAACTATTTATCATTATCTTTTCTTAGGACTTATTCTTTTTGTAATCGGCCTGGCTGGTTCGATTGTTTCAAAACATGTGATTAAAGTTCTTATTTCTATTGAATTTATGCTCACAGGAGTAAATATAAATTTCATAACTTTTGCAACATTTTGTGATAGCACACAATTTGATGGTTATATAATGTCGTTGTTTTATGTCGGAATAGGTGCAGTTGAATTAGCACTTGCGCTTTATATTTTCTACTTAATGTACAACAAAAAACAATCAGAAAACCTTGATAGATACGGAGATTTATAACTTTGACAGATATATTTTTGGATAACATATATTTAGCACTTCTCTTACCATTATGGATATTTTTAATCATAATGGTCGGAAGATTTTTCTCTGTTTATGTTAATAAAATAATTATCTATGTTTTAACTTTATTCTCATCTGCTTTTGGCGCATTGCTTACAGCTGGAGCATTGTACAGACTTCCTGCAGATAAAATTTTAGAGACAAGTTTTCCGTTTTTAAAAATAAACGATTTTATAATTAATTGTGGTTTGCATGTTGATAGAACCTCACTAATATTTGCACTTGTTTTATTTTTAACAAGTTTTTGTGTGCAACTATTTTCAATTTCTTACATGAAGGATGAAAAAAAATCATATAGATTTTTTGCGCTCTTAAATTTATTCAACTTTGCAATGACAGGCCTATTTTTCAGCCAAAACCTGTTTGAATTATATTTCTTTTGGGAAGTCATAGGTGTCGCATCTTATTTACTTATTGGGTTTGAATATTTTAAAGAAAACAAGTCTTTAGCAAGCAGAAAAGTCTTTATTATAAACAGAATTGGTGATACTGCTTTAATTGGCGCAATAATTCTTTGTTCATATTTTATGTATTCTTATGCACCAAATAAGACTTTTGCAACGCTATCTTTTATTGATTTTAATACCATTTCAACCCTAATTTATGCTTATACTTCAACTCCGTTATTTTGGCTAATCTGTATTTTATTTATAATTGGTGCATTGACTAAATCTGCACAATTCCCATTTTATACTTGGTTACAAGACGCAATGGAAGCTAAACTTCCTGTGAGCGCACTTTTACACTCATCCACATTAGTTGCAAGCGGAGTTTATCTTACTGTAAGACTTTTACCATTCTTTACTATAGATGAAGCTATTTTAAAAATTTTCATTGTTATAGGTATTTTAACTGCACTTGTTTGTTCACTATCAGCTTGTGCTCAAACTCATCCTAAAAAAACTCTTGCTTATTCGACTTCTGCACAAATCGGCTTGATGTTTTTTGCTTTAGGTTTGTTAAATATAAAAGCTGCAATAGCATTTTTTATTGCACATGCTTTTATAAAAACAACTTTGTTTTTAACATTGCCTAAAGAAAACGAAAAATGGAATTTTGTTAGTTTTATCATTTTCTTAATTTCTGGTCTATCACTTTCAGGTATAATTCTTTCTGGAATGATTGCAAAAGAAATGATAACAACTGATTTGGGAATGTATAAAACCGCAATTTTTGCAATAATATCTTTCTTAACAGCGTTTTATATAATAAGAATTGCACTCAGACTTTTCTGTGAACACAATACTGAAAAAACGAAACCTGAAATTTTGGAAATCATACCAATTGGACTTTTAGTGTTATTCAATATTTTATTTTATATTTATCTTCACATAAATGCACAATATCAAATTGCAGAACCATTCTGGGCAGCTTTAACAGCATGGGGCTGCGTTTATATCTTGTTTATAAAAGATGCTTTTTGGAAAGTTCCAATACTTTATCCACTAACATATAACGGATTTTATTTAGATAGTTTTTACACAAATATTTGTACAAAATTTTATACAAAATTTACAAATTTATGTAATTTAATAGACACAAAAATTTTGGCAAATTATTGTTTGCCTATCACTTTGGCTAAAATTGGAGTTAAAACGTTTAATTTTATAGAAGAAAAAATTATGAACGGAACTGTTAATTTTATAACTAAAACATTTAAAAAACTTTCATTAGCTGATTTGAAAGCTCAAAGTGGAAGTATACAAAAATATAATGCTTATGCGTTTATTATAATAACAATAGTTATGGTATGCCTGATTTTAGGTTATTCATTCTTAATAATGGGGGTTGGTTATGCTAATTGATAAACTTATTTCAATACCTTTTTTGATTTTTTTACCGATGCTTGCATCGCTTATTATAATGTCACCTTTTTTTACAAGTAATGAAATTTCTATCAGAAGATTCACAAAAGGATTCTTCAGCTTTCATTTTCTGTATGCAATTTTAATGTTAGTTTTCTTCAACCAAGCTAACCCTTATGAATCACATATTCATTTTTTTGGATTAGATTGGATTCAATCCTTGGGTATTAAATTTACTTTTAAAACTGACTGTATAAGCCTTATTTTATCAGTTTTAACTTCATTTATTTTCTTGATTTCATCAATTTCAAGCAAAATAAATATAAGAAAAAATCACAAATTTTATTACTCAATGCTTTTGCTCTTAATGTCAGCTATTTTGGGTATATTTAATGCAAATGATATGTTTGTATTCTTTATGTTTTGGGAACTTGAGCTTATTCCAGCATATTTTCTTATTGGTGGAAACTTTACTAACGAAACAAATTCAGATGCTAAAAAATCCGCTATAAAATTTGTTTTATTCACATTCCTTGGTAGTATGATTATGCTTTTAGGAATTTTGCTTTTACACTATTACAATTACGTTGCAACAGGAACTCTTTCCGCAACTTTTGCAAATATTTTTGCTAACTACATACCTCAAGGTATCCAAATGTTTATTGCGATTTGCTTCTTAATAGGATTTGGCGTTAAACTTCCTATTATACCACTTCACACTTGGTTACCTGATGCTCATACAAACGCTCCAACTCCAGTAAGTATCATTTTGGCAGGTATTTTGCTTAAGACTGGTGCTTATGGTATTTATAGATTTAATTATGAAATGTTAGGCGAAACTTTTAAAATCCTAGCTCCAATATTGGCAATATTTGCATTAATTAATATTATCTACACTGCTTTTGTAGCCTATGCTCAAACTGATATAAAAAGAATTGTAGCTTATTCAAGCATTTCAAATATGGGCTTAATTTTGCTTGGCTTATGTGCAATAAACCCAATGGGCTTATCAGCTTCAGTTTTTCATATGGTAGCACATGCACTTATCACTGCAGGTTTGTTTATGATTTGCGGAATCGTTCATCTTAGATGTAAAACTCGTGATATAAATTCATTGAGTGGAATTGCAATTAATATGCCAAGGCTTTTTGGTTTTGCAACACTTATAATTCTCGCATCAATCGGAATTCCAGCTTTCGCTCCATTTATTAGCGAAATTCTGACAATCATGAGCGCACTATTCTCAGACTTATCAATCGTTTTAAAACTTGTATCCGTTTTAGCACTACCATTATTAATAATAAGTTCTTGCTATATGCTTAAATTTTTACATCGTGCTTTTGGAGGCGAACAAAAAACTGAATTTGAAAGGATTAATGACATAACCGTTCATGAATTTGTAATTTTAGCTTCAATAACAGCTGGATTAATTTTATTTGGAATTTATCCAAACGCAATACTTAACCTTTTAGGAGCTCTATAATGATAAACGATTTTTTCAATATAATGCTTCCTCAAGCTTGTTTATGTATTTTTATATTAATCGAACTTTTAATGTCAATTTTAATACCGAATAAAAAAGAAACAGCAAGATTTGTTTCTTTAATCGGTGTTGCTCTAAGTATTGTCTTACTTTCAACTGTTCAAACAGAACCTCAATATTTCGGCATGCGTGGAGCTTTAATGTCAGATTCTTATACATTATTATTCCACTTCTTAATCCTACTTTGCGGTTTTTTTGTGATATTAGTTTCCAGAAATATAACCAACTCTTTAAAAAACAATACTTTTTCTTTCCAAGCTGTATTGTTAACCGCAATCTTTGGCGCAATGAATGTTGTTAGCGCAAATGATTTTGTAACTTTATTTATATCATTGGAACTTTTAGCTTTTCCTACATACTTTTTAATCGCTTCTGATAAAGGATATTTTTCAAAAGAAGCCTCTTTTAAATATTTAATAACAAGTGCAGTATCAACAGGTGTTTTCTTGTTCGGCGCTTCATATATTTATGGACTCACATCAAGTCTTAATTTTACAGAAATTTATGAAACAATCGTTGAACAACAAACAACGTTAATCTATTCATTTGCTTCAATAATAACTATATTAGGACTTATTTCAAAACTTGCAATTTTTCCCTTTGCAAATTGGATTATTGATGTATATAAGGGTTCAGAAACTTCTGTATTAGCTTTTTTAACAACAATTCCAAAACTTGCTATGTTTGGAATTCTTTGCAGATTGTTAGTTTTCCCACTAAGCGGAAGTTTTGAATTAACATTTGTGCTTGCCATAACTGCACTTGTAACAGCTTTTTGGGCAAATACTTTTGCGATAAGAGAAAAGAATGTTAAAGTAATTTTAGCTTGTTCGTCATCTGCGAATGCTGCTTATGTGTTGCTTGCGGCAAGTTTAGTTTCTGTATATAATTTATCGACTGTTATATTTTATTTAATTTGTTATGTTCTTATGAACTTGTCAGTTTTTGCATTTTTGAACATAACAGAATACAACAAAATTGGTACAAAAATCGAAGATTTCAAAGGTTTTGCAAAGAAAAACTCTACGCTTGCAATAGCTTATACTATTGCAGTAATTGGTTTAGCAGGCTTTCCTATTACTTCAGGTTTCATTGCGAAAATCTATTTATTCTCAGCAATAGCGCATTCAGGATTAATATTTATACCATTTTTATTAGCACTTTTAATCCTGACAATAGTCGCTCTTTTCTATTATCTAAAACTTATTTTCCCACTATTTAAAAATATAGAAAAACCTTTAATATTGAGAGCATTTTTCTCACAAAAATTTGTATTAATTTTTACAGTAATTGTGACAATATTAATCGGAATTTATCCAGAAAAATTAGTGGAATTATGCAAATTTATTGCATATAATATTTAATAAAGAATATTTTAAAACAGATTGGGAATTGTAACAATTTTTAAATTTTATTGCAAAATCATCTTGAATGAATATAATTTTAAATGAATAGTGTATTACACAATAAATAAGAGGATAAAAACATGAGTACATTAGAAAAAGTAAAAAAAGTTGTTGTAGACCAATTAAGCTGTGATGAAGCTTTGGTTACTCCAGAAGCTAGCTTCACTGCTGATTTGGGTGCAGACTCTTTGGATACAGTTGAATTAGTTATGGCTTTTGAAGAAGAATTCGGTTGCGAAATTCCTGATGAAGAAGCTGAAAAAATTCAAACAGTTCAAGATGCAGTTAACTACATCGAAGCACACTCATAATTAGAGTAACTATGTTTATTTAATAAGAGGGTGGAAGATGTATATCTTTTTTCACCCTCTTATTTATTAAAAGATATTTGTCATCCCAAACTTGTTTCAGGGTCTTTTTAAAACCCATTTCGAAACTTAAAGCTGACAAGATTTTGAAACAAATTTAGGCTGATATATAAAAAGAGGGTATATTTATGACAAAAAGAAGAGTAGTAATTACAGGTATGGGAGCTGTTACACCAGTTGGTATTGGTGTTAATAAGTTCTGGAACTCATTATTAGAAGGTAAAAGTGGTATTTCTACTATTGAACAAATGCCGTTAGAAGGACACTCAGTAACAATTGCTGGTGAAATTAAAGATAAAGACTTTAACCCAGAAGATTATATTGAACCAAAATTAGCAAAAAGATTGGATAGATATTGTCAATTTGCTATGGTTGCAGCTGATGAAGCTATTGCTGATTCAGGTATTGATGAAGCAGATATCGATCCATATAGAATTGGTGTTATCGTTTCATCTGCTGCAGGTGGTTTTAAAACAACTGAAAAAAGCCATACTGCAATGATAGAAAAAGGACCTACTAAATGTTCACCATTTACAGTTCCAATGCTTATTGTAGACATGGCATCTGGCCATATTTCAATCAAACACGGCTATAAAGGTGTTAACAAAGTTGTAGTTTCAGCTTGTGCAACAGGATCTCACTCAATTGGCGATGCTTTTAGAACAATTCAATATGGTGATGCAGACGTTATGGTTGCAGGTGGTTGCGAAGCTACAGTTACAACTCTTGGTATCGGTGCATTTACAGCAGCTAGGACACTTTCTAAGAGAAATGATGAGCCTACAAAAGCTTCAAGACCTTATGATAAAGACAGAGATGGCTTTGTAATGGGCGAAGGTGCTGGTGTTATGGTTCTTGAAGAATACGAACACGCAAAAGCACGTGGTGCAAAAATTTATGCAGAAATCGTTGGTTATGGTCAAACTGCTGATGCACATGATATGGTTGCTCCAGATCCAGAAGGAAAAGGTGCGCTTAAATCTATGGAATTAGCTTTAACTGATGCTGGCCTTAAACCATCTGAGATTGATTATGTTAACCCACACGGAACAAGTACAGGTTTAGGTGATATCGCAGAATCTCAAGCTATTGCTAAATTGTTTGGTGATAAAGAATAAAACCCTAACTTGCTAGTAAGCTCAACAAAATCAATGCACGGCCACATGCTCGGTGCAACAGGTGCGGTAGAAGCGATTGTTTGTGTAAAAACAATTACTGATGACAAAGTAGCTCCTACAATTAACCTTGATAATCAAGATGAGCACGTTGCAAACTTAGATTATGTTCCACACAAAGCTAGAGATAAAAAAGTATCTGCAGCACTTTCTAACTCATTCGGTTTTGGTGGTCACAACGCAACATTAGTTTTCAAAGAAGTTTAATCTTAGAAACTGATAAAATTATTCAAAATGACAGACTTTAGGGTCTGTCATTTTTTATGTAAAGATTAGTAAGATAGTGCTTGCACATAAACACATGACATGAGATAATAAATTCAAGGTCAAAGAGGAGTTTATTATGAAAAAAATATTGTGTGTGCTAGCAATAATTGTTGGATTTTGCGTATCTGTTTCTGCAAAAGAAATCTCAACAGTATGCGCAAGTCATATTTTAGTTCCGACTGAAATGGACGCAATTAAGCTAAAAAGCCAAATCAAAACCTATGATGACTTTAAGTATTATGCAAGAATTTATTCAACTTGCCCTTCTGGACAAAGAGGTGGGGATTTAGGTTGTTTTGGCAGAGGCCAGATGGTAAAACCGTTTGAGAAAGCAGCTTTTGAAGGAAATGTCGGAGAGGTTTCTGATCCTGTGAAAACCCAATTCGGCTACCATTTAATTTGGGTAACAATGAAACGATAAAATAGACTGGAATACTTTAATTAAGTGCAGCACTTAATTAAAGTATTTTCAATTTAAAGGCAGCGTAATAATATTTTGATAGATTTTTTAAAATCTAGATTATTAATTTTTTCTGAATATAACTTTTCACATATTATATTACTAACCTCAAAAATATCAACTTTCTCAAATGCTAAGTAATATTGATTAAATGTTGTTATAGCAAATAGTATGCTTCGAGTTTTATTATCTATTTGATTTTCAAAGGCATGGCACCAAATTTCAGCTGGATTATCTAAATTTCTGATAAATTCGTCAAAATAATTCTGTGGTAATACCCCATTATAATGTTTTGCCTTTGTCATGTAATCAATAATTCTTGGGTTATAATTAGGATGTTTTATAATAACCAAATAATTTTTGTTATTTATAATCGTTAAAATATATTCATAAGGTAATTCTGAAAAATATAAGT